>JAYSVL010000154.1:0-22952 GCA_043718595.1 Gemmatimonadaceae bacterium | reverse complement strand
GGCACCTCGCGGCGACGCGCGCAGCTCACGCATGCCCGTGCGCGCACCGCGCGCGACAATGTCGAGGCCCACGACAGCACGCAGTGAGAGCGAATCCGCAGTTGAAAGTACCACCGACTCGCCGCCACCCGCTGGCGACGCGACGACGATCACAGAACCAGGCTCATTTCCCACTCGCGATACCACACCACGTACGCTGTCGCCGCTTATGGATGTTGTTTCCGAAGCCGGGCCTGCGGCGGTGCGGGATACATCGCGCGTGCGATGACATGCTGATGCGACTGTCACAACGCACACGACCACCGCCACCCACGCGAGTAGACCACCGATCGCCGCGTCCTCCCCAACGTCGCACTCCATCTGCGCCGACCGACGACAGGTCATTGCTCGCACTACAGAGTGCAACACACCAGCGCGTTTGATTTCCGCGCACATCAGTATCACCGCGCGCCTCACTGCAGTCGCGCGATCGCCACGCGCAAGTTCGTCGACGGTGTGGTGCCCGCGGTCGACCGCAACCCAACCAACTGTGCCCGTAACGCCGAACCGGAAATCTCAAAGTAGGCGTGCGCTCCACCACGGAGCCCCGTCACACGCGAGGCAAACGCACCGAAGCCAAGCTGTGCTGGCTGAATAGGAAACGGTGTGTTCCAGCGCGTATTCCACGCCGCCAGTCCGTTGAGCCCACCATAGATGCTGCGCAAGTTCCACGTCGGGAACTGCATGTCCGCACTTGGCGATGCGAGTCCGGGATAGTCGTCGGCAAAGAGCGCGAGACCCCATCCGCCAATCAGTTGGTCGAGTGGCACGCCCGCCACCGCCGCGAGGTTGGTGGTGCCAGTAGTGTTCGCGTTGAGCAACGCGCGGAAGAATGCAGCGTCCGAAGCCGCGTAGCGATCGATCGTGTACCGCACGAGCGACCACGACGTTTGGTAGAACGTGCTCGAACTCTGTCCCGTGGCGTCACCGTACGGCGACCAGTTCCACGGCTCAAGCAACTTCTCGCGAATCTCGTTGAACTGACGGCGCATACCATAGCTCGGCCTGCGCAACGGATCGGCGGCGTTGCAAGTGGCGTCCGTCGGACTAAAGTCACAAAACACGCCGTTATTCGCCGCCGTCCCAAAACCGGTATTGCCCTTCCACGGCACCTTATGCAAAAACTCGCGCACCCACATCTCTTCCGCGTGACGCGCGGTGCCTTCTTCCAGCCACGACTGTTCAAACTGCGCCGCGTTGTTGGCTACGCGCGCGGAATGCGACGAGATGTGCTTGACTTCGTGGACGACAGTGCGCGCCATGAAATAGAACCAGCCGTCTGGTGACGCCGTCGAATTGAGGTTGAGTGTCGCGGTTGTTGGCACGTTGCCGTAGAAAAACTGGCCGAAGTTGCTGCCGCGTGACGTGGTCGTTGGGAACTGATCGCAGGACGTGACGTACGCTGCGGCACCAGATCCGTTCAGGCGTTGCGAAAAGACCATGTGGACACGGCCGTCGCCGTCGGTGATGCCGTCGCGAAGCAGCGGGTCGCCGAAGTTCGTCCTCACTGACTCATACTGATCACGATCAAAGATCTGGCCGATACGCTGATAGTAGCCAGCGAGGGTGCTGTTGGTCGCGGACTGCAGCGTGTTGCCCGAGTCTTCCCAGATGATGGAGCGCGAGCCGACGTAGATCGCTTTGCCACGCATCACGCGTGTCGTGTCCGCGCAACCACCGGTAAACGTGAAGTACAGACTCCGCATATCGTCAATTCCAGGCAGATCGGCGGCGCGCACCGTGGCGCGCGTGGGCGTGCGTGCGGCCTGTGCACGTAGCTGTTCGTACTGTTGACGGTCTCGTTCAAGGAACGCGAAATGCGTCGCGTCACGCAGCGATTCTTCGGTTTGTGCTGTCGGTGTCGCGGGCCAACGCGACTGCATCGTGCTGACACGAGGTGCGGTTTCCGTCGCCAACGGCGTATTGCCGCTCAACTCAAAGTCCACCACGGTATTCTGCGAGGTGGATGCACTGAAGACGGCAACAACGTACCGCGCCGATGCGCCACTGGTGACAAGCTCGTTGCAAAGCGACGCGGCGTTGTTGGTAACGACAAGCGCTTCACCCACCGCCAGCGTGCGTTGTGTCACCACAACTGGACGCGTGAGTACGTTACCCGCAATGCCGTGACTTGCCACACGAACGATCGCGCTGCTGTTCTCGACGCACGGCACAGACACGGTAAGCTGTGTCTCCGTGGCGGTGAGCACCGGCGCCGCCACACCCCCCACGGTCACCGTGTTCGCTGCTGCACTCGCGGCGAAACCGGTGCCCGTGATCACGGCCGTTGCACCGGGAACAAACGTCGCCGGTGCAATGCCCGTGACCACTGGCGGCAAGCCCGTAATCACCGTTATCGCGCTCGACGCCACTTGCTCGTCAACACGCGCCGAAATTGCGGCGGTGCCCGTCGCGACTGCGGTCGCTACACCCTGCGCGTCAACAGTTGCCACGGTTGGTGCACTCGACGTCCACGTCACCGTCCGCGACACCGCCGAACCACTTGCATCGCGCGCGACCGCGCTGAGCGAACGCGACGTGCCGATGATCATCGTGGCGGTGGTCGGCGACACGGTGAGCGCGGCCACTGGCACCTGCGTTACAGTGACCACCGCCGTCGCGCTCTGTCCTTCGCTGGTCGCCGTGACATTCACCGTGCCCGTCGCGACCGCGGTGAGAAATCCGGCCGCGTTGACGGTGGCGATTTGCGGTTGCGTCACGCTCCAGGTGACGACACGACCAGATAACACGTTGCCGCCCGCATCACGCGGTGTTCCGGAGAACTGTTGCGTATTGCCAATCACCAGGGAAACAGTCGTCGGTGAAATGATCACACTCGCGACCGGTACCGGCAGCACGGTGATCGTTGCCGATCCGATGCGACCTTCCGACGCCGCGCTTACCGTCACCACGCCCGGTGACACTGCGGTAAGCGTCCCGGTCACCGTCACCGTCGCCACGGCCGCATTGCTGACGGTCCACGTGATCGTGCGATCGGTCAACGCACCACCCGACGCGTCGCGTGCGACGGCCGACAACACCAAGGCGTTGCCAACAATCACCGAGCCACTGCTCGGCGTGATCGTCACCGCTGCCACCGGCTCTGGCTCCGGTGTACATGCCGTCAACGTGCCGAGTGCGGTGCCGAGCAACACGGCCCGGGCCCACGAGAGCAGATCTTGCGAGGATTCACAGCGACGCACGGACAGGATGTGACGCGAACTGGGCATGACAGGCGATGAGAGGACGCGAGTCCGGTGCCGCGGCAGTCAGCGGTCGGCCCTCGGGCGCACAGGCGTTCGTTATAGTCGACCCCAACGCCTCACCAGTCAATAACACGGTGCAGTATCTTTCCCCTCCCACCTTCCTCGACGCACATCTATATGAGACTGCTCCTCCCACTGCTCGCGCTCCCGCTCACCGCGCTCCAGTCGCAACCAACGCCCGAGATCGCACGCATCGCGGTCTTTCCAGCCAGCCGCAGCATGACCGCTGGCGACACGCTCCGCCTGCGCGCCGAGGCGCGCGATGCGAAGGGGGCCATCATCCCCGGCGTCACCTTTCGCTATCGGCTGGGTGGCTCCGCCCGATTTGAGGGACGCGTTGACTCGCTCGGGTTGGTGACCGCGGGGTCGACTGGCATCCTCCCCGTCACCGTGACGGCGACGCTCGCCGGCGCGAAGCCCGCGTTTGAAGTCGTCGACATTCGCGCGTTGCCGGGCCCGGTCGCCAACGTGGAGATCGCTCCTGCCGCCGCTAAGCTGGTCATGGGACAGCGTCTCCGCCTCGTGGGCCGCACGTTCTCCGCTGCTGGCGACAAGCGCGCCGACCGCGTGCAGTGGTCGAGTTCCAATCCGCTCGTCGCATCTGTGAACGACGTTGGACTCATCACGGCGCGGAGGAGCGGGAGTGCGGTGATCACGGCGAGCGTGGGTGCCGTGCGCAGCACTATGCCTGTGGCGGTCGCCGCCGGCACGCTGTCGTCACTGAGTCTCACGCCGGGCAACGTGGACGCGCGCACCGGTGACGTGTTGCGGTTCGCCGTCTCGGCCAAGGATGCGGGCGGCCGAGTGATTGGCGGGCTGACGCCGACGTGGAGCTTTGCGCCAGGGCACGGTGCGATTGATGCAGACGGCGCGTTTGTTGGCTACGAGCCAGGCGAGTACACGGTGACGGCGTCATTTGGCGCACGCAGTGTCGAGGCGACGATCACCCTCGCTGAGCGCGATGTGCGACGTCCGCTGTCGCTGGTGGGTCGCTTGCCGCGATCACGTTTCACCACCGAAGAAGTCTGGCTCCACCCTGACGGCGTACATGCGTACTTGGGCTCGGGCGGCGGTGGTGATGTGCTTTATGCACTCGACATCAGCAATCCCGCCAACCCCACCGTCACCGATTCCGTGGTGACGAACACGCGTCGCGTGAACGATGTGATGACGTTCCCCGACGGCAAGTTTCTTGTCTTTACACGCGAGGGCGCGAGCGACCGCAAGAACGGCATTGTCATTTGCTCGCTCGAGGATCCGGCGCATCCCAAGGTGATCGCCGAGTTTACGGATGGTGTCACTGGTGGCGTGCATTCGTCGTTCGTGTACAAGCAGGACAAGTACGGCACATTCATTTTCCTCACCAATGACGGCACGGGCGCGCTCCACATCCTCGATGTGAACGATCCGTATCATCCGAAAGAAGTCGCGCGCTGGAAGACGGAAGGCCGACCGGATGCCGGACGATCGCTGCACGACATCGATTTACGCGATGGTTTGTTGTACGCGAGTTACTGGAACGACGGCCTCGTGGTGCTCGACGTGGGCAATGGCGTCAAAGGTGGGTCGCCATCCAACCCCGTCATGGTGTCGCAGTTCAAGTACGATCTGAACGCGATGTACAAACAGGTGGAAGTTGACGGCGGACCGGGATTCATTCGCGGTACACACACCGCATGGCGTCACAAGAACTACGTGTTCATCGCCGACGAAGTGTTTCCTGCGGCGTACCCCAAGGGTGCCAAAGACGCGGCGGCGAGTCGCGCGTACGGGCGCTTGCAGGTGGTGGACGTGAGCGACATCGCGCATCCGAAAGTGGTTGCGTGGTACGAACCGGAGTACGGCGGTGTACACAACGTGTGGGTCGCGGGCGACACGCTCTACATGGGCGCCTACAACGCCGGTTTCCGGGTGTTCGACATCACCGGCGAGTTGCGCGGGGACCTGCGCGCTCAGGGCCGCGAGATCGGTCACCTCAACACGGCCGACATGGAAGGCAAGGTCAAAAACTCGGCGATGACCTGGGGTGTCGCGGTCAATCCGAAAGACGGACTGGCGTACGTGAACGATAACAACAACGGACTGTGGATTGTGCGCATCGAACCCAAACCTACAGTCAAGGTCGTTCCGTAGTGATTCTTGCGTGGGCTGTGCGGCGCCTTGACGCGTGCAGGGACACGTGCATGCATACTAGCGCGCGCATCTGCGTCGGCGCGCTCGCGGCGATGGTGTGTGCGGGCGGCACGCTCGGGGCGCAAACGGCACCAGAGCGCGACTATCTGGTGCTGGTAGCCAGCGAGTCGGTCGACCGCGTCGCGCTGATTCGTTTTGGCGCGCGCGGTGCGACGATTGAACGTGAGCGTTATGTGGGCTGGTCGACGATGGAGGTGGCCGGCCCACATGGTGTAGCGGTATCGCCAACCAGTGGCCAGTACTTTGTCACGACGGCACACGGCACGCCATTTGGCCGACTCACCAAGTTCAACACCGAAACGAATGCCGCTGACGGCAGCGTGATGCTGGGGAATTTCCCAGCGACCGCACAAGTCACATCAGACGGCTCACTCGTTTTTGTCGTCAATTTCAATTTGCACGGCGAGATGGAGCCGAGTGATGTGTCGGTGGTGTCGGCCAAAGAGATGGTGGAGATCGCTCGCATCACAACGTGCACCATGCCGCATGGGTCGCGCATCAGTGCCGACGGAGCGAAGCACTATTCCGCGTGCATGATGGATGAAGAGTTGGTGGAGATTGACACGCGCACGCTGGCGGTGAGTCGCCACTTCTTTCTCACCAAAGGTCAGGAGATGGGTATGACTGGCGCGCCACCTGTGCGTGGTGCGGCGGCGCATGCGAGTCATGACATGGGTGGCCATGGCATGGAGCCGCCAAAGCCCGGAGATGTGTCGTGCTCGCCCACGTGGGCACAACCCTCGCGAGACGGTAGGCGGGTCTGGGTGGCGTGCAACAAGTCGAGTGAGATTGTCGAGATCGATGCGGCCTCGTGGCGGCTGGTGCGTCGCATACCGGCCGGTCCGGGCGTGTACAATCTTGGTGTGACGCACGACGGCACCAAGCTCATCGCCACCAACAAACGCGACGCGTCGATCTCGGTGTTCAATACCGCCAGCGGCGCAGAGCTGGCGCGCATTCCCACGACGCGACGAGTGGTACACGGCGTCGCGGTGTCAGACGACGATCGCTACGCCTTCATTTCCGTCGAAGGCATTGGATCAGAGCCGGGCACTGTGGACGTCATTGACCTGATGTCGCTCAAGAAAGTGGCAAGTGTAGACGTTGGGCAGCAGGCGGGCGGCATTGATTTTGTACGTTCGGAGCCAGCGAAACGCTAGCGTATTGGGTCGCGGTCACCCGAGACAACGCGGTTGCGCCCGCCCTGCTTCGCCGCCAGCAGCCGCTCGTCCGCTGCACCAAGCACGGCGTCAAACTCGAAGCCGTCCGATCGCGCGGTGGCTACGCCGGCCGAGAGCGTGACCGTGACCGCAACACCGTTCTCGAGCCGAATGTCTGCGCTTTCAACGGCGCGGCGTAACAACTCTGCGCTCCGTGCCGCTTCATCGGGTGAAGAATCCAGATACGCAAGCGCGAACTCTTCTCCACCCCACCGGCTCACGAGATCCGTGCGCCGCACCGTGTGTCGCAGCGTCGCAGCGACTTCGCGCAGCACCTGATCGCCTGCCCGATGCCCATACTGATCGTTGATGTGCTTGAAGTGGTCGAGGTCCACCATCACCAGACTGAGCGACGTTGCCTGGCGCCGTGCTTTGAGCAGCTCGTCGCGAATGCGTTCCTCAAACGTGCGCCGATTGAGTAAACCCGTGAGTTGATCCGTCGTCGCAAATTCCCGGAGTCGCACGGCCCAGTGCGCGATCATTCCACATCCCACGCCAAAGAGCACCAGCGTGACCACGCGCTCGATCTGCACACCGATGTCAAACTGACCAAACTGGATGATGTCTGCCGTGGCAGTGCCGGGCCACATCCTCGCCGCTACGGTCACGATGCCCGCGTATTGCGCTGCCGCCACGACGCCGGTGCCAATCGCAATGCGTCGATCCCAGCGCACGCACGTACCCAGCAAGGCGAGAAAGTACCCGGTGAACGTGATGCGCCCGTTGACAGCAACGGACGGATTGCGGTGCACAAGATCCAGCACATGCAACAAGGTGACCAGAGTTACGTCGCCGACCGACGTAACCACGGCAAGCCACGTCGGTCGCTGACCGCGTCGTGTCGCCAGTAGCACGGCGGTGGCAAGCGCCAAACACGCCAGATTGATCGGAATGGCTTGCCGGTAGTCCCCGTTGTGCTGTTCCACCACGGCCAGCGCAACCCCGAGCACCGTCGCGGCCGCAATAACAACAAACCGCATGCGCGCGAGCCGGTGCTCGACTTGCATAGCGATATCAGAGGCGTTGGGATCGCCGCGCCAGACGTCGCGCAGCCAGCGCTCCAGCCGAAAGGTCACGGCAGAAGCCGAGTTCGGCGCATCCAGTGTGCAATCACAGCGAACTCCGGATGGCGGTGCGAAATGGGCAGGGTTGTTGTCACGACATCGTAATGCGCCGCACCGTGCCGGTCGAGGGCAAGTTTCGGCGCCGCCAACGACGCCGCCCCCAATGCGTGCGATTTACTTGATATTTAAAGCAATGCGGCGTACTGTCTCGCCATGACTCAGCGGCACGGCATGAACGTCCTGGTGATCGGCGGTGGGCCCGGCGGGCTGTATGCGGCACTACTGCTCAAGCGCCGACATGCGGACGCGCAGATCACCGTACTCGAACGCCATCGTCCGGATGACACCTTCGGGTGGGGCGTGGTGCTATCCGACCAGACCGTCGCCAATCTTCGCGCTGCCGACGCCGAGAGTGCGGAGGCGATTGCCAACGCATTGCATCACTGGGACGACATCGCCGTCCATTTTGGCGGGCGCGTGATGCGCTCCGGCGGTCATGGGTTCAGTGGCATTGGACGCAAGGCGCTGCTGGCCACGTTGCAAGCACGATGTCGTGCCGTCGGTGTGCGGCTACGATTCGAACACGAGTTGGCGCTGGAGTCGCTTGAGACGGTGATACGTGAGGAGGGTGCCGACCTCGTCGTCGTCGCCGATGGCATCAACAGCCGTGTTCGGGAGCGTTACGCCAGCACGTTCCAGCCCAACGTCGACCTGCGACAGTGCCGCTACGTCTGGCTTGGCACGCCAAAAACATTCGACGCGTTCACCTTCGCGTTCACCGAAACGCCGATCGGCTGGTTTCAGGCGCATGCGTATCAGTTTGACGGTCAAACCAGCACGTTCATTGTCGAAACACCAAACGACGTCTGGGAGCGCGCCGGTCTCGCGCAGATGACGGATGCCGAATCGCGCGCGTATTGTGCGCAACTGTTTGGCACAGTGCTTGACAGCGCACCACTATGGAGCAACGCGGCGCATCTGAGTGGAGCCGCGCAATGGATGCGTTTCCCGCGCGTCACCTGCGAGCAATGGCTGCACTGGCTCTCCGTGAGCGATCGCCAGGTGCCACTCGTACTGCTCGGCGATGCGGCGCACACCGCGCACTTCTCTATCGGGTCAGGAACGAAACTGGCACTCGAAGACGCTATCGCGCTTGATATGTCGCTCGCGCTGCATCCTGTGGACCTCGCGCTCGCGCTGTCGCGGTATCAGGCCGAACGTTCGGTGGAGGTGCTCAAGCTGCAGAACGCGGCGCGCAATTCCACTGAATGGTTTGAGCACGTGGACCGCTATGCGCGCCTCGCGCCCGAGCAGTTTGCCTACTCGTTGCTCACGCGATCCCAGCGCATTTCGCACGAGAACTTGCGGTTGCGCGATAGTACGTATGTGGCTTCGTTCGAGCGCTGGTTTGCCCAGCAGTCCGGTGTTGATGTGGCGCCGATCGCCACCGCGCCGCCAGCGATCTTCACACCATTCACCGTGCGATCCGTAACGTTGGCGAATCGCATCGTGGTGTCGCCCATGGCGCAGTATTCCGCCCGAGACGACGGGTCGCCGACCGACTGGCATCTCGTGCACCTTGGTGCGCGTGCGACAGGGGGCGCGGGACTGGTGATGACAGAGATGACCTGCGTTGCCGCTGACGCGCGCATCACGCCCGCCTGCCCCGGCTTGTGGACCAACGCGCACCGCGACATTTGGGCGCGCACGGTGCGATTTGTGCACGAACACTCGCCCGCCAAGATCGGGCTTCAGCTTGGACACGCCGGCGCAAAGGGCGCCACGAACGTGATGTGGGAGGGTGTCGACCTTCCTTTGGATAACGGCGCCTGGCCGCTCGTCGCGGCGTCCGAGACGCAGTATTTGCACGGTACGTCGCAAACTGCTCGCGCGATGACCGAACCAGACATGGACCGCGTCTGCGCAGAGTTCGTCCACGCCACGCAGCTGGGGGCGGACGCTGGCTTCGATTGGCTCGAACTGCACGCCGCGCACGGCTACTTGCTGTCGAGTTTTCTGTCGCCACTCACCAATCATCGCACTGACGAATACGGTGGCGATCTGCACACACGCGCGCGTTTTCCTCTCCGCGTCTTTCGCGCCATGCGTAGCGCGTGGCCGTCGCACCTGCCCATGTCGGTGCGCATCTCGGCGCATGACTGGAGCGCTGGCGGCAACACCGACGACGACGCAGTTCACATCGCACGACTCTTTCGCGATGGCGGCGCCGACATGATTGATGTCTCGGCCGGACAAGTAGTGAAAGACGAACGGCCAGTGTTTGGACGAATGTGGCAAACACCGTTCGCCGATCGCGTTCGCCAAGAAGCACAGATTGCCACCATGGCCGTCGGCGCGATCACCGATGCGGACCAGGCAAACGGTATCATTGCGTCAGGGCGCGCCGATCTTGTCGCCATCGGTCGACCGCATCTTGTCAATCCCGCGTGGACACTCAGTGAAGCGGCCAAGTATTCGTACTCCGGCGCGACGTGGCCGGTGCAGTACGCGATGGGCAAGTCGCAGCTGGAGCGACTGATCGCGCGCGAACGTGCGATGCTCGCGGCCAACGACGGCGCACCGCCGACCGGAGAATTGACATGACCGTCATTGACGCTCCGCTCAGTGGGCGTCACGCGCTCGTCACCGGTGCTAATCGCGGTATTGGTGCAGCGGTTGCACGCACACTGTCGCGCGCTGGCGCATCCGTCACGCTGCTCGTGCGCGATGCAAGTAGTGCGCAGGCCGTCACCAGCAGCCTGCGTGGTGCACACAGTGTTGTCGTTGCGGACGTCACACACCCTGAAGCAACACGGGCAGCGTGCGCTGCGGCGGTCGCGGCGCTTGGGCCGGTGGACATTCTCGTCAACAACGCCGGGTTCGCCGAGTCGGCGCCGTTCTTGCGCACTGATGCAGCGATGTTTGCGCGGATGATCGATGTGCATCTGATGGGCGCCGTGCACACCACGCAAGCGTTGTTACCATCCATGCTGGAGCGCGCATTTGGGCGTGTGATCAACATGGCCAGTGTGGCTGGACTTGGCGGCGCAGCCTACATCACCGCATACTCTTCTGCCAAGCACGCGTTGGTTGGCCTCACGCGGTCGCTGGCGGCGGAGGTCGCGATGCGCGGCGTGGCGGTGCACGCGGTGTGTCCCGGCTACACCGATACGGATCTTGTACAGGCGGCCGTTGAGCGCATTGTGCGCAAAACCGGACGGTCGGATGAGGACGCGCTGCGTTCTATTCTCGCCGACGCGAAGCAGTCGCGCATCATTAGCGTGAGCGAGGTCGCCGATGCAGTACTCGCATTATGTGTCGCGCCGCCAGACGCACCAACCGGTCAGATCATCGTGCTTGATGGCGGTGCCGTCTCTTGACCGCGCCAACGCGAAGTCGCCGTACGCCGCCGCCCGCCGATCATGATTCGTTGCGGCTCTGGCTGCGACTATTCACGTGCACCACCGAGATCGAGCGCAATATTGGCAGCGCGCTCAAACGCGAGTTTGGCTCGTCGCTGCCACGCTTTGACCTATTGGCGCAACTCGACCGAGCGCCGGATGGCTTGCGCATGGGGGAATTGTCGGAGCGCACACTCACCACGGGTGGCAACATCACGTGGTTGGTACGCGCGCTTGAGGCTGATGGATACGTCACGCGGCGGACCGATGCCGGCGACCGTCGTGCTGCTGTGGTGCGTCTCACCACGTCCGGCAAGCGGCACTTCACGACCATGGCCCGCGCACACGAACGCTGGGTGATTGCGCTGCTCAGTCCGCTCGCACCCACCGATCACCGAACCTTGCATGGTCTGCTCGGTCGCGTGAAGGAGCAGTTCCGTGAGTCACGACGTCTTTCGAGGAGCAAGACATGAGTGCGGGCAATCCGATGTCGGCGATGCGTCATCCACTCGCGGGGTTCGCGCCCACACACTTCGCGTGGGACACGGCGCACGATGGTCGCGTTGGCGTGATCACGCTCAACCGGCCAACGCGGAAGAATCCGCTCACCTTCGAATCGTACGCCGAACTGCGTGATCTGTTTCGTGCGCTCGGGTACGCGTCGGATGTGCGCGCGATTGTGATCACGGGAGCGGAGCACAACTTCTGTTCTGGCGGCGACGTCTTTGAGATCATCGAGCCGCTCACCAACATGGCCGTGCCGGACTTGCTCGCCTTTACGCGACTCACCGGCGATTTGGTGAAGGCGATGCGCTTGTGCCCGCAGCCCATTGTCGCAGCCGTGGACGGCGTGTGTGCCGGCGCTGGCGCCATTCTCGCCATGGCATCAGACCTTCGGATCGCTACGTCGCAAGCGCGCACGGCATTCCTCTTCACGCGCGTTGGACTCGCCGGGTGCGACATGGGCGCCTGCGCGTTGCTTCCGCGCATTATCGGACAGGGGCGCGCGGCGGAACTTTTGTACACGGGACGCGTCATGGACGCCGCGGAGGGAGAAAAATGGGGATTCTTCAACGCGCTTGTCGAACGTGATGCGCTGCTAAATGACGCGGTCCGTCGCGCAGGCGAGCTGGCGAATGGGCCTGCATTCGCGCACGCGATGACAAAAACGATGCTGCAACAGGAATGGAACGTCTCGATTGAGACCGCGATCGAGATGGAAGCGCAGGCACAAGCGCTTTGCATGGGCACACTCGACTTCAAACGCGCCTTCGACGCGTTCGCGACAAAAACGCCAGTGGTCTTCGAGGGCAATTGAACATGGCAGCGCTGCCGCATCTCGCATGGCCGTTTTTTGACGATGTGCATCGCGATCTTGCATCGTCGGTGCGGCACTGGGCAGACGCGCTCACCAAAGACGTCCGACCACCACGAGACCGATCGGTCGACAATGATTGTCGCGGATGGGTGCGACGACTCGGCTCGGGTGGCTACCTGCGCTATTGTGTGCCCGAGGCGTGGGGAGGCGCGCTGCCCACGCTTGACTCACGCGCTCTCTGTGTACTGCGGGAATCGCTTGCCGCGCACGATGCGCTGGCCGATTTCGCGTTTGCCATGCAGGGCCTGGGCTCGGGAGCCATAACGCTCGGCGGCTCTGATGCATTGCGCAACGAGTGGTTGCCGCGTGTTGCGTCCGGCGATGCGATTGCCGCGTTCGCGTTGTCTGAACCTGATGCGGGCTCCGATGCAGCGGCGATGCAAACGCGGGCTGAAGCAACGGCGGACGGTTGGCGACTCAATGGGACAAAAACGTGGATTTCGAATGCTGGGATCGCCGACTTCTATTGTGTGTTCGCGCGCACAGGTGAGGAGCCGATTGGCAGCAAGGGCATTAGTGCATTCTTTGTTCCGGCCGACACGCCTGGCCTTACCGTCGGTGATCGCATTGACGTGATGTCGCCGCATCCGTTGGCGTCACTCTTATTCGATCAGTGCCTGGTGCCGCATGGACATATGCTGGGGGCGGAGGGCGCCGGGTTTGCGTTGGCGATGCGCACCCTCGACATCTTTCGTGTATCCGTTGCGGCGGCCGCGACTGGGTTCGCGCGTCGCGCGCTGCATGAGGCGCTCGCGCATGCAAGTACGCGCGCGATGTTTGGCAGCACACTCGCGGAGCAGCCGCTGGCGCAGGCCATCCTTGGCGACATGGCAACGGATGTGGATACCGCGGCGCTGCTCACCTATCGCGCGGCGTGGCATCGCGACACACAGACATCGCGCAGCACGGCGGTCGCGGCCATGGCCAAGCTGGGTGCCACCGAGTTGGCGCAGCAGGTGATCGATCGCGCCCTGCAACTGTTCGGCGGACGCGGTGTAGTTGTCGGCGAAGTCGTGGAACGGCTGTATCGCGACGTGCGCGCGCTTCGCATCTATGAGGGTGCAACCGAAGTGCAAAGACTCCTCGTTGGGCGTGAGGTGCTCAAACCGTATCGCACCGGCGTGAGGTAATGATGGACACGCCGCTGCATCCAAGTGGTCACGTTGACGGATTCACGAGGGCACAGTTGCCACCCTTCAGCGAGTGGCCCGTGCTGTGGCTCGATGGTGTGTACGAATCGCCACCACAACTCAATGCGGCACACGAGTTGCTCGACCGGGCCGTGAGTGAGGGCTGTGGCGATCGTGTGGCGTTGATCACACAAAATGGTGATGGCAGTTGGGACGAGTGTACGTATGCACAGTTGCTCGCACAGGTAGACAGCCTCGCGCACGTGCTCACGCATGACCTTGCCCTGCGGCCGGGTAATCGGGTGTTACTTCGCGGGTACAACGGCCGCTGGATGACGGCCGCATGGCTGGCGACGCTCAAAGTCGGTTGCGTTGCGGTCACCACCATGCCCATGCTGCGAGCAACGGAGTTGCGCGTGGTGATCGAGCGCGCCCAATGCACGGTCGGGCTCTGCGACGCGCGATTGCTTGAAGAACTCTCCACCGCGTCAACGGCTGCGGAGTGCTTGCGCAACATGGCCGTGTGGGGCAGTGATGCGAGCGATGGCCTCGACCACGCGATCACGCGTTACACCGCGCCGTTCGCTGCGCACGCCACGGCAAGTGATGATGTTGCCCTCATTGCGTTCACGTCCGGCACAACCGGCGTGCCAAAAGGCTGTATGCATTTTCATCGCGACGTGCTGGCGATGTGCCGAGGATTTGCCGCGCAAGTACTGGGGCTGACGTCGACCGATCGTTGTATTGGAACGCCGCCAATCGCGTTTACGTTTGGACTCGGTGCCGTGCTCTGTTTTCCCCTCGCGGCACGCGGCAGTGCCGTGCTGCTGGAGCGCGCTACTCCGGAGTCATTGCTTGATGCGATTGCAGCGACGCGCGCGACGGTCACCTTTACCGCGCCAACTTTCTATCGGCACATGTCGCTGGCGATCAGACAGCAGCCGGGCCGATTCGATACAACGTCGTTGCGCGCCAGTGTCTCAGCCGGGGAAGCCCTGCCCGATGCCACGCGTACCCTGTGGCGTGAAACGACAGGCATTGAGATGCTCGATGGCATCGGCGCGACGGAGTTGATTCACATCTTTATCGCCGCAGCCGGTACCGACGTGCGACACGGCGCTATCGGTCGCGCAGTACCCGGCTACGACGTGGCGATACTGGACGATGCGCTACAACCCGTTCCGCATGGCACGATCGGCCGGCTCGCCGTGCGTGGCCCAACCGGATGTCGCTATCTCAATGATGACCGGCAACGCAGTTATGTGCAGGGTGGGTGGAATCTCACCGGGGACGCCTGCACCATGGACGCCGATGGTTACGTGTATTTCAGCGCGCGAACGGATGACTTGATCATTTCGTCAGGCTACAACATTGGCGCGCCAGAGGTGGAAGCCGCGCTGTTGTTGCATGACGCGGTGCTCGAATGCGCCGTGATTGGGGTACCCGACGAGGCGCGTGGGCAGGCCGTCAAGGCGTTCGTTGTGCTGGCGCCGAGTTGGGAAGCAGCGCCGGAACTGGCGCGTGTCCTGCAGGATCATGTGAAAGACGTCATCGCACCCTATAAGTATCCGCGATCGATTGCGTTCGTCGCATCGTTACCTAAAACCGAGACGGGCAAGCTGCAACGCTTCCGCCTCAAGGAGCAAGCGTGAGTCATCGTACGTTGTTGCCCGATGGATGGCCGCGTCCCCGCGGGTATGCGAACGGTGTGTCCGCGCGCGGCCGACAGATCTTCGTCGCCGGTCAGATTGGTTGGGACGCGGCGGGGCAGCTGGCTGGCACCGATGTGGTGACGCAGGCACGACAGGCGCTCCGCAACATCGTGGATATTCTCGCCTGCGATGGCGCCAACGCCGCACACGTAGTCCGTCTCACATGGTATGTCACCAGTCGCGATGACTACATCACCCACGCGAAGGAACTCGGCACTGTCTATCGCGAGGTGTTTGGCACACACTACCCGGCGATGTCGGCCGTGCAGGTGTGCGCGCTCATGGAGTCGGGTGCCGTCGTCGAGATTGAGGCGACGGCGGTCGTGCCGGACGACGAAGTGCGTTAACGCACGGACAGCGCGCGCACCTTCGCCGCAAGCTTCTCGCCGAGTGAACGAAGGCGATCATCTGCGCGACGTCTCAGAAATCGTATGACGGTCCTCGCTGAGTAATAAGAAGCAGCGGTGAACGCAGACAGGCCAAGCGTTACGGCCACTACGTCCTGGTTTCGGCCGATCTCGTAGACCGCCGCAACCGCTGACACAGCACTGCCGAAGCCCACGGTGCTGATGCATGCGACCACAGTGATCAGCGTCGCGCGCGTCATGTTCTTTTGCAAACGCAACATTGAACGACCGTTGCCCGGTACCATCGACACATCCAGCCGCCGCCCGAATCGCCCGGTCCACCATGCCAACTCGCGAGATTTCGCTTCGGTTCGACCCATCTTGCCGGTCGCTTCACGCAGCACGTGGATCAACCGTTCGAGGTCGTCTGCTGCCACTTCGGCGTCTAGCTCGAACTCGCGGACGACGCTGAACCGTCTACGAGGCGTCGCGTTCACCACGCCAGGCGCAGGCGAGCGGGTCGGCGGCGGCGTAGTCGTACCGCCTGTCGTTACGCCGATCTCGACCAATGCATGCTCAACATATGTGCTGTCGATCCCGGCCTCCGATGCCGCTTCGCGTACGTCGCTCACCGCCATGCCGCCGAAGCGGCCGCGATTGTCGTCGCGTGTGCCTGGTATGGCCGGTGGACGTGGCTGGATGCCGGTTAACGCCTGCAGTTCCGCCGCACGCTTCCAGACCGAGTGCGCCTCCGTATCGGTGACGCGCATTTCACGGACAGGAGCAACCAACGCTGGATTGTCGAGCCGGGCGATGACGGTCTCCAGATCGGCGACAAGCTCCAATGCACTGTTGAACCGCTCGGCCGGATCCTTCGCGAGACACCGATCGACAATTGCCGCCAGTGGCAGTGGCACATCCGCTTGGCAAGTTGCAACAGGCGGGGCGTTTTTTGTCACATGCGCCACCAGCACGGCCGATGCGAGTTCACTATCGAATGGAAAGCGACCGGTCAACGCAAGAAACCCGACTACACCCAGCGAGTAGATGTCACTGCGGGAGTCGACCAGCGCTCCGGACACCTGCTCCGGACTGACGTAGTACACCGTGCCGAGCAACTGCCCGGTGGCGGTCAGTGGCGTCGCCTCGGCGATGCGCGCGATGCCAAAATCGGTCACCAACGCGCGACCGGACTCGCGCTCAATAAGCACGTTTTCGGCTTTGATGTCGCGGTGGATGATGCCGCGACTGTGTGCATGCACCAGCGCCGACGCCACGTCGCGCAGATAACACGCGACGAGCCGCGCAGGCAATCGGTCGTGCGCCCGGATGTGCGCCGCAAGCGATTCACCATCGATCAGCGACATCACGAAGTAGACGTGCGCGTCGGTCTCATTCGCGCTGTGAATCGACACGATATTGGGGTGGGACATCGCCGCGGCCATGCGCGCCTCGCGCAGAAATCGCTCGCGGATCGACGCGTCTTTGGCCAAATGCGTCGGCAGCGTCTTGATGGCCACCAACCGGTCAAGGCGCCGATCGCGCGCGAGATACACCACGCCATTGCCACCGCGCCCGATCTCTCGCTTGAGCGCGTAGTGCAGGGCGATCGCTTCGGCGAAGGGTCGCGCATCGCCGTCAAGCGTGCGCGGATCTGGGGTCGGCTTCTCAATCGCGGTCAAGGTCGTGTCCCGTGGCGTGGGGTGTTGTTGTATTTCCAGCGTCGAGCGCAGCTGGTTCCAGGAACTTGTATTACCTACCGACGGACTTGCGTGACATCAAGCAGCGCCTTACGCACGTCGTTCGCTTTGCCAACACGCGTCAGCGCGGCCCATAGTCGCTCCACCGTTTCCGCGTCGACGAGGCCGGCGGGTGAACCACCAACCTGCGGCGTACCCATCGCTTCGCTCAAGCGAAACGCGTCAACGGCGACGACCGCTTCTGGAGTGAACTGATTGGCCTCAGCACCGTTGGCGACGATCGTTTCGCCCTTCTTGTAGAAGCCGAGCACGTTGAGCATCAGCTTCAGTTGGTAGACGTCGCCGCCGGAGAAGTGCTGCAACGTGCGGTAGCCAAGGGTTTGTGACACCGCGTCGTAGATGCGGCGCAGTTCAGCAACGGGATCTGCGTTCTCGCACACGTTGATGTTGACCGTCTGGCCGTCGGTGCGCCGCGACATGCCCGGACGCGCGTCGGCAACCACCACTGCTGCCGATGTACGCAGGCCGTGGCGTTTGTCACCGCCAAGCAGAAAACCAGCTTCGATCGCATCGATTAGCCGATCGGCGAGGTGGTGCGGTGTGCCTTCGCTGGCTTCGAAACTCTTCGCGACGGCTTCAACCACTTGTGGGCCAACGAGAATATTGCCTTGTGTGACGTAGTTCTTGCCAGCACGGTGACCAGCCCACTGATTCGGCCGTGTTCCGGTGTGTTGCGCCGATCGACCGTCAACGCCAATCACGCCGATCTGTCGCATCTGGAATCCGCTGTCAACGGCGAGCAGACGTTTGAGCGCCGCGTCCGGAGCGTCACCTTTGGCCAGTGCATCGAGCAGTTCGTTGCCATATTCGGTGCGCGTACTGGCTTGCGTCGCAACGGCGCCAACACCTTTTCGCACCCACGGCACACCATTGCCGACACAAGGCACGCGTGTGGTGACGGCAACGCCCACTTCGCCGGTGCGTGGATCAATCGCGGCGATCGAGAACGTGTGAAAGACGAGCGAATCACGCCATGCGTATGGTTCCTGCGCCATCACGACGCGCGGGGCGATCATGGTGATGGCGATCGTGGCGGCGGCAAAGCTTAAGCGAGTGCGCATCGGGGGCTCGGACGGAGACCGGAAATTCGGGGCGAGGCGTTCAGTATAGCGCCACATCGTCCGTCCTGTCACCAATGGCCTGTTGCGCGCACCGCGCTGGCAGTACTGTCACCGCATCGTTGTGGAACAACAACCAGACCAGTGCACGCTACGGGCTATGAACACACCTGGTGACATTCTCGTGGGCGCGCCGGTCGATGGCGTGGTGATCATCACGCTGGCCCGGCCAGAAGTGCGAAACGCACTCCGCCATCGCACGATAATCGAACTCGCCGATGCGCTGGAGGACGCCGACCGGAACGACCACGTACGTTGCGTGATTATTGCTGGCAACGAGCGCGCCTTTGCCGCCGGCGCAGACATCAATGAGATGATCGCCCTTGATGGGGCAGCACTGCGCATGCATCCGCGGACGCTGGCGTGGCAGCGCATCTGGCGCGTGGAATGCCCCGTGATCGCGGCGGTCGAAGGTGTCGCACTCGGCGGCGGATGCGAATTGGTGCTCAGTTGTGATATCGCCATCGCGGGTATGAAGGCGCGCTTCGGTCAACCGGAAATCACATTGGGCTGGATGCCCGGTGCAGGCGGCACGCAACGCCTGGCGCGCAGCGTTGGCAAGTCGCTGACGATGCAGATGCTGCTCACCGGCGATCCGATCGACGCGACGAGTGCGCAGAATGCGGGCATCGTGTCAGAAGTCGTTCCTGCCGGTGATGCACTGACTCGCGCGGCGACCATCGCCGAACGCATCGCTGCGCAACCACGCGAGGCCGTTCGTTTGCTCAAACAGGTCGTGCTGCGTGCCTACGAAACACCACTGAGCGAAGGACTGCGCGAGGAGCACGCCGCCTTCCGCACCCTTGCGTCCAGCGAAGAGCGAACGGTGCGCATGCAGGCGTTTCTCGACCGCTAACTTTTGAGACGCGTGCCCTTCACCGGCGACGGTGGGGTGTCGGGCATCGGAATGGCGGCGTTCATCGCACGTTGCATCGTGCCGCTCAGTGCATCTCCTGTGGCTTGCAGCGTCCAGGTGACGACGACGTCGATGTCGGTCACGTCGCCGTTGATGTTCATCTTGGCTTTCGATGTGGAGACCAGCACAGCGCTCCCGCGTGCGATGCGGCCTGTGAGCTTCGTGGCCGGTGCCATGGAGCCGTCCGGGCGTGCCGATCCGTCGATCGTGCCGACCAGCGAGTCGGCGTCCTGCGTGATCGTGAGCGTGCCGGTCCCCATGATCGGCGTTTGTTCGCCGTTCTCCATACGTACGCCGCGCGCATACTCAATAGTCCACTTGCCCAGCAGTGGTGTGGCTTGCGCGTGGAGCGGTAGCGTGGCGACCGTGGCAAAAGCGAGAAGGGCAGCGAGCGCACGTGCGGAGATGCGTTTCATAAATTGTCGGTGTGAGGGTGCGTTTTCCCGTTGGTCACCGGCCGGACACGGAAGGGTTGCTTCGCTCGTGGTCGCGCAGCTCACACCCACTCCGCGCACAGCACCACGTGACTGAGCTCAATTTCGCTGCGCATGTCGTCCGGCACGCGCGCCCAGTCCAGCACGTCCACCAGAATCGGGAGATCACTTTCCTCCAACGCATCGCGAAGCAGTGCCAGACTCTTGAACGGCACTCCAACTGCGGAAGAATCGCGCACAACCAGATCCAGGTCAGACCCGCCGTGCGAACGGCCGTTCACTCGGCTGCCGTACGCCCAGACTTCGGCGTCGGGGGCATGCTCCGCCAGTATCTTGAGCAAGAGCCGCTTATGGGCGGGTTGAAGATCAAGTCGCAGCATCGCCGAATTCTTCGCGAAGGGTTGTTTCAAGCAACCGCGCATCGTCAATGAATGCAGTCAACAGCACGAGGGTCTCTTGCGCGAACTTCACGCCGTAATCATGAGCGGTGTTGTTGCGATTGTCGCGATACACAAAACATCGCTCCACTTGGGCAGTGTCAAGCAGATCATGCTTGGCGGCATGCCGCAGCACTTCCTTGTACGTCAATCGATCCACGGAGCGCGGGTTGGCGGAATACGTCTTGATCGCCTTCAGCAGTAGCTGGCCAGCCGTCTCCAACGTGAGCTCGAAACCATTCACCACGGCATTGCGATAAATCTCGTAGTCAACGCTGTCCGCCGGCGCCTGCCCCAGCAGAACGAGCGACTTTTCGAGCGTGATGAAGCAGCGGTTGAGATGTTCGGTGCGCAGGCTCATGCGGGTCTCGGTGCCGACAGATGTTCGATTCCTAGGCGAGCGTCCCTTTCGCACCGAAGATGGCATCGAAGCGATGCCCGTTCGACACTTTCTCGACGAGCTAGAATCGCGACGATTGTAGGCGCTGCTCAGTCGCGATTTACGGCGACACGGCAGTGACGGTGATCTGCAGCGTGTGCACACGCGACGGTTCCGGCGGCATGGCGAGAAACTGCCCAGGGCCGACTCCCTCGACGCGAAAATAGTACACCACTTGCACCAGCTGTCGCACGTTGCGCCCTCCCACGCGCGCCGCAACAAACCGCGCCGCCGTCATGTTGTCACGCACCGCCTGCGCAAACTCATTGTGGCTGGCACTGAGTAGCTTGAGAGAACCAGCGAGTGCGAGACCGTTCGTGTCGACGACCACTTGCACGATGGCCCGTCCACCCACGCGCTGGTTGCGCAGCAACTCAGGGTATCGCGGGATCGGCGTGTGGTCAGCAAATCGTACCATGGTGTCAGCACGGATCGTCGCAGATTGCATGCGTGTTGGCGACCGTGCCTCAGCGCGGTCCGGGCCCTCGCGCACGGGTTCTGGCGCAGCATCAATGGTACCGGCGAAGACCACCGTCCCGATCGCGACGGCGAGCTGCAACGTCCCGTGGTAGCGCGTGTACATGGCAGATCCTCTGCAGTCAGTTCTGGCAAGCCGAGACGCGACGAAAACATGGCGCCGAGCGTTGACAGACGCCGGAATTGGTGCCACGCTCTCCCCGTCGTCTTTCGTCGCATCTATATGATGGTGCGCGACCACGCCGCAACGCAAACGGAGAGTGTGTGCCCGTACCAGAATCGCCAACCGATGACGTGCCACAACAGTCTGCTGATGCGTCATCGCATCACGCAACGAACGCGCTGACACGTCGTGCTCTGCTCGCCGGTGCAGCCGCCGCGGCAGGTGGTGCGGCGATCGCTACGCTCCCGGATGCGCTCACCGGACAACAACTGGCCAAGGGTGCAGCAAAAACAACGACCATGCCAAGGGCGGGCGCGACGCCTGCCGCTGCACCAGTCGCACCGCCAACGCTCGTCATCCCTGACGATCCCACGCGCGTACTCGGTCTTCCAACATCGGCGCAAAGCATTCGCTCACCGTTTGAAAATCCGTCGCGTACACCGGTTGGCCTCGTCTCTGGTTCGTCATTGACGCCGATTCACCAGCTCACCGGCACCATCACACCGATTGATCTGCAGTTCGAACGGCATCACGGTGGCGTCGCGCTCATCGATCCGGCCAAATACAAATTGCTTGTCCACGGTCTGGTCAAACGACCGATCATGCTGACGCTGGATGACATCAAGTCGCTGCCATCGGTGACGCGTGTGCACTTTCTCGAATGTTCGGGCAACGGCCGACTGGGCTACAAGTCACCAAAGCCGGAAACGACGCCTCAGCAAATTGACGGGCTGTTGAGCAATCTCGAGTGGACGGGGGTGCCGCTCAAGACGATTCTGGCCGAAGCAGGCGGCATGACCAGTGACGCGAAGTGGGCGCTGGCCGAAGGTGGTGATGCCGCACTATTGTCGCGCTCGATTCCTGTCGCCAAGCTGCTGGATGACGCGTTGTTAGTGTACGCCGCGAACGGCGAGGCGCTGCGTCCCTCAGGTGGTTATCCCGTTCGATTGTTGCTGCCCGGTTGGGAAGGCAACACCAACGTGAAGTGGCTGCGACGACTAGAACTCATTCGCGAGCCCAACATGTCGAAAGACGAAACGTCGAAGTACACCGACCCGCTGCCCAACGGCACCGCACGACAATTCAGTTTTGAGATCGACGCCAAGTCGACGCTCACGTCGCCAACATATCCTGGTCGCATCGCGCGCACAGGTTGGGTGCAACTCTCCGGCATTGCGTGGAGTGGACGCGGCCGCATCACGGCGGTTGATGTAAGCACCGATGGTGGCGGCACATGGGTACAAGCCGAATTGCAGAATACACCGCAACCGAAAGCGCTGGTGCGATTCGTGTCGATGTGGAAGTGGCAAGGACAGGCCGCGTTGTTGATGAGTCGAGCGATCGACGAAACCGGTTATGTGCAGCCGACAGTCGCGGTATTTCGCGCGGGACGTGGTCCTGGCACCGACTATCACTACAATCACATTCGTGGATGGCAGGTGGCGGCTGACGGACAAG
>JAYSVL010000153.1:0-6785 GCA_043718595.1 Gemmatimonadaceae bacterium | reverse complement strand
ATCGCGCTGGTGGCACGGAAGGCGGAATGACTACCGGTGAGCCGCTCGTGATTCGTGTTGCCATGAAGCCTATCTCGACCCTCATGCGTCCACTCGGCACGGTCGATGTCGCGACCGGTCAACCGGCTGCTGCGGTGGCGGAACGCAGCGACGTGACCGCCGTGCCGGCGATGGGCGTCATCGCTGAATCGATGGCGGCGTTTGTGCTGGCGCAGGCGTTACTGGAGAAGTTTGGCGGCGACGCATTGCGCGAGCTGCGTCGCAATGTCGACGCGTACTTCACCAGACTCGACGAGCGCATGGGGTGAACAACGCACCGCTCCATCCGTCGGATCGGCACCTGGTGCTCATCGGACTACCCGGTGCGGGCAAGTCCTCGTTGGGCCGCGTCGTCGCCCGTCGGCTCAACCGACCCTTTCTGGACTTTGATGCGGAGATCGAGCGTCGCACGCGGTTATCTGTGGACCAAATTTTCGCTCAGCGCGGCGAAGCGGCCTTCCGCGAGCTGGAGGTCGCGCTCACGTACGAGATGTCGGCGGCGCCTCCCATGGTGCTCGCGCCGGGAGGTGGGTGGGTGACCAATGACGGCGTCATCGCCCTCCTGAAGCCGCGCTCGACTATCATCCACCTGCGCGTGTCCCCGGCCGAGGCACTGCGTCGGGTGTCGCGTTCCCGCTTTGTGCGACCGCTGTTGCGAACGGACGACCCGCTGATCACCATGGAGCAGTTGTGGAGCAGCCGATCTCATCTATACGCGCAGGCGGATGTCGAAATCGCAACGGAAGTGCATGATTCGCAAAGAGTTATCGATTCGATCGTCGCGCTTGCCCTCGACTTGACTCCCGGACTAGGTTAGGAAATGGACGATCGCTGGACGCCAGTACTGGAAGCAATCCGTGAACGGTTTGGGACCGATACGGATGTTGTCGAGGTAGAAGCCTTCCTCACGTCGGAAGGGTACGACCGGCGGCAAATTGGTGAGATACTCTCTCTATTATATAGCGATCTTGCACCAGCCCCGGTTTGGGACGGTGTTGTTGTGCCGCGTAATGCGCCCCTCAGAGTCCAGGGGCCGCACGAACGCGGACGGTTCACGGCCGAGGCATGGGGATATCTGGTGATGCTCGGGGGGTCCGGTGCGGTGAATCTTCACGATTTTGAACAGTTGGTCGAACGCGCGCTGGTGCACGTGGACGGTCGAATCGGGCTGCCGGAAATCCGTGCGATCGCGGAAGACAGCGGATTCGACGATGCCAGTACGAACAGCGAGCGAGCGCAGGTACACTGAACTGATGCCCATACGGAAGGACACAATCGTTCCCATCAAGCGCGTCCCCGCCGCGAAGTCGGCAAAGAAGGCAGCGACAAAAACGGCCAAATCAGCCGTAAAAACCGCGACGAAAACCGCCGCCAAGTCCGCCTCCAAAAAGGCGACCAGCACGCGTGCCCGTTCTCGCGCCGCGGTCGCCGGGGTTGAGCACGCGGATGATGAACCGGCGCCAGCCGGTGGCACGTCGTTAGTCATCGTCGAGTCGCCCACCAAAGCGAAAAACATTGGCAAGTATCTCGGGCGCGGTTACACCGTCAGGTCAACTGTTGGCCATGTGCGCGACTTGCCGGCCAAGAAGCTCGGTATCGATATCGAGCACGGGTTCGCGCCAGAGTATGTGACCATCGAAGGCAAGGAAGACATGCTGGCCGACCTCAAACGGCTGGCCAAAGGAGCGCGCGAAGTCTTCATCGCAACCGACGATGACCGCGAAGGAGAAGCGATTGGCTGGCACGTCGCACAGTTCTTCACGCAACCCAAGCGGCATGCGGTCACCGCGCCGATTCGTCGCGTGCTGTTCCACGAGATCACTAAGGAAAAGGTCAAGGCGGCGATCGCCGATCCACGCGACATCGACGTACATAAGGTCGAGGCCCAGCAGGCGCGCCGTGTGCTGGATCGGCTCGTCGGCTACAAGGCCAGTCCCATTCTATGGAAGACGGTCAAGAAGGGACTCTCTGCCGGTCGGGTGCAGACAGTCGCGCTACGCATCATTGTTGAACGCGAGCGAGAAATTCGCGCGTTCAATCCTGTGGAGTACTGGTCCGTCTCCGCCGATTTGCAGAAGGGCGCGCAAGCATTTGTTGCCAAGCTTCATCAAATCGACGGCAAGAAACCAGAAATTCACAACGCCGCGGAGGCCGACGGTATCCTCAGCGCGCTCAAAGGCATCAAGGAATTTCAGGTCACCGAGGTCAAGCGTCGCGAGAAACGCAAGAATCCCGCTGCGCCGTTTACCACCAGCACCTTGCAACAAGAAGCGGCGAAAAAACTGAGCTTTGGCTCCAAGCGCTCCATGCGTCTGGCACAGGATCTCTACGAAGGCATTGACGTTGGTGAAGCAGACGGAGCGGTCGGACTCATCACGTACATGCGAACCGACTCGACGCGTGTTTCTGAAGAGTCCGCGTTAGCGGCTCGCGACGCATTGCGCGCCGATCCTACGCTCACCGAAGCGCATCTCGCCGCTGCACCGCAGCTCTACCCGAGCGGCAAGGCGAACGCACAAGACGCGCACGAAGGTGTGCGTCCAACCGATCCCGCGCGACGTCCAGAGCGTGTGCAGAAATACCTCACGGCAGATCAGTTCAAGCTCTATCAACTGATTTGGCAGCGCTTCATGGCGTCACAGATGGCGCCCGCTGTCTTCGACACAACAACGGTGGACTTCGACATCGCGGCAAAACAACGGCAATGTCTGTTTCGCGCCACCGGGTCCGTCATCAAGTTCACCGGGTTTCTTGCCCTCTATCGCGAAGCACGTGAGGAAGGCGACGGCAAGGCGCTGGAAGACGAGCAGGCGCTGCCGATGCTTGAACTGCACGAGAACGTGCCCGTGAAAGCGATCACACCGAAGCAGCATTTCACCGAGCCGCCACCACGCTTTTCCGAAGCATCGCTGGTGAAGGAGCTGGAACGACTCGGTATCGGTCGACCATCCACGTACACGTCCATCATTTCGGTGCTCGCGGACCGACGGTATGTCGAGCTCACGCAGCGCCGCTTCTTCCCGACACCGCTCGGCGAGACGGTCGAGAAGGTGATGGTGAAGAAGTTTCCTGACGTCTTCAACGTGCTCTTCACGGCGCAAATGGAGGAAGATCTCGACAAAATCGCCGACGGTACCATGGAGTGGCAGCGCGCACTCGGTGATTTCTGGACGCCGTTTCAGGCCACACTCAACGACAACGATCTCGACGCCCTTATCGGCGAAGCGTACGACCTTTCCGCGCTGGCCACAGAACGTTGCCCTGAGTGCGGCGGCAAGTTGGTCGCCAAGGGCGGATTCTTCGGTCCGTTTGTCGCCTGCGAGAATCATCCCAAGGCGTGCAAGTACACACGTCCGATCAAGGGCGAAAAGAAACCCGCCGAACTTACCGCGTACCTCTGTCAGGAGTGCCAGGCCCCGATGGTCGTGCGGCACGGGCGTTCCGGCGACTTCCTCGGCTGCAGTCGGTTTCCGAAGTGCCGCGGCACGCGTTCGATGCCAACGGGCGTTAAATGTCCCAAGGATGGCGGTGACATCGCCGAACGCCGCAGCAAGAAGCGCGGCAAAGCGTTTTATGGATGCGAGAACTATCCCAATTGCGATTTCGTCATTTGGGATAAGCCGATCGCCGAAACGTGTCCGGAGTGTGGCAACGTCGGCGTCGAGATGAAGAGCAACAAGACGCGCGGTCAGTATCGGAAGTGTCTCAAGTGCGGAAACGAGTGGGATATCGCCACACCGGAAGACGCCGAGGAAGTCGCGGAAGTCGCATGACGCGCCACGACGCCATTCATGTCGTGGGTGGCGGTCTCGCCGGGAGCGAGGCCGCCTGGCAGTTGGCAGAACGTGGACACAATGTCGTGTTGCACGAGATGCGCCCCGTGCGTGGCACAGCGGCGCATCGCACGGATCGACTGGCAGAACTCGTCTGCTCCAACACGTTCAAGAGCACCGAATCCACCAACGCACACGGTTTGCTCAAAGCCGAGATGCGGTTGTTAGGCTCGCTGATTCTGGAGTGCGCGGATGAAGCACGCGTGCCCGGCGGGTCGGCGCTCGCCGTCGATCGTGAACTGTTCTCGCTTGGTGTGCACGAGCGCGTCCATGGCCACCCGCGCATCACGGTGTCGCGCGACGAGGTACGTGAATTGCCGTCGGTGGGCATCGTCGCCACGGGCCCGCTCACGTCGGATGCGCTGGCCGATGCGATTCGCACACGACTTGGAGTTGCGTCGCTTGCCTTCTACGACGCGATTGCACCGGTGATCGCTGTTGAGAGTGTGAACACCGACATTGTCTTTCGTGCCTCGCGTTGGGGTAAGGAAACGATGGAGTCGGCAGACGAGGAGGGCGCATATCTCAACTGTCCGTTCACGCGCGACGAATACGAAGCGTTTCTTGATGCCCTCACAACAGCCGATCAGTTCACCGCGCACGAGTTTGATGCGGTGCCGTACTTCGAAGGCTGTATGCCGGTGGAGGAGACGGCGAAGCGTGGGCGCGAGTCGCTGCGCTTTGGTCCAATGAAACCGATCGGTCTGCGTGATCCGCGCACGGGCAACAAGCCATGGGCGGTGGTGCAGCTGCGGATGGAAGATCGTGGTGGCCGCATGTGGAATCTGGTCGGCTTCCAGACGCGGCTTCGTATTCCCGAGCAGCAGCGCGTGTTTCGTCTCATTCCGGGTCTGGCGGACGCCGAGTTTTTGCGTTTTGGCTCCATTCATCGCAACTCGTATATCAACGCGCCGGCAACACTCACGCCGCATCTCTCGCTCAAAGACGCGCCGACAACACTGTTCGCCGGACAGATCACGGGCGTCGAGGGGTACACGGAGAGCACGGCCACGGGCATCATGGCGGCGATCAATCTGTCGCGTCTGCTCGTCGGTCACGAGCCTGTGGTGCCACCGCCCACCACCATGCTTGGCGCACTGTATCGTTATTTGCGCGAGGCCGACATCCGGCATTTTCAGCCAATGAACGCCAACTTCGGCTTGCTCGATGATTTGGTTGATGCATCGCGTGAACAGCTACGCGACAAGCTTGGCAAGCGGCGGCTGTTCGCAACGCGCAGTCTGGCCGAGCTAACGGCATGGCGTGACGCAGTCGGCGCATTCCCGCACCTGGCGTCGCACACGTGACGCTCGCGTTGGAACGACAAAGGCTGGCGCAGCGTCAGTGATCGATGCCGCGGATGTCGGCGCGACTGACGCGCCTCAGGCAGAATTGCCCGGGGATATCGCCGAGTTCTTGCAGCATCTGGCGAAAGAACGGGACATGTCGCCGAACACCGTGACAGCGTACACGCGTGACCTGCGCGAATTCAGCGGGTGGCTGTCGCAGGCGCATGGCATCAACGGGTGGGAATGGAGCGCGCTCGGGCGCACGGAGATTCGCGGCTTCATGGCGCATCTCACGCGACGCGGTCTGGCGAAGCGTTCGATCGCCCGCGCGTTGTCGTCGATCCGCAGTTTCTACCGCTGGATGCACCGCGATGAACGCGTCGACATCAATCCCGCACGGGCGGTGGGCTCACCCAAGTTGTCGCGCACGCTGCCAATGTTTCTCAACGAGAAGCAGGCAGAGACGCTGATGGCACTGGCCATCACGCGATCGCACTCGGGCGAGTTCACGGATGTCCGCAATCTCGCGATCATCGAACTGTTCTATTCCTGCGGGCTGCGATTGTCGGAGTTGCGTGGTATTGACGTTGGTGATCTGGACCTTGTCTCGCAGCAGGTGAAGGTGCGCGGCAAGGGGCGCAAGGAGCGCATTGTACCCGTCGGTGATCATGCGCAACGCGCCGTACGCAACTATCTCGTCAAGCGCGACGCCCTGGTGCACAAGATCGGCCGCGACGCGATGCAGAAGCCATCGCGCAGTGCCGTGTTTCTCAGTGAACGCGGTGCACGAATCAGTGCTCGTGCTGTGCAACATGCTGTGGTCGGACTCTTGTCTGCCGTGGATGAAGGGGCAGGGCTCAGCACACATTCCATGCGACATTCGTTCGCCACGCATCTGATGAATGGCGGTGCCGATCTGCGCGCCGTGCAGGAGTTGCTCGGACATGCGAGCATCAGCACGACACAGATCTATACACACGCCACCGCTGAACGACTCAAGAAAGTGTACCGGCAAGCGCATCCGCGCGCGTAGCCTTCACCACGAACAGACAACGCACACCATGGCACTCCCACAAATGCGCGCCACCACGATCCTCGCCGTGCGTCGCGACGGCAAGATCGCGATCGGTGGCGATGGGCAAGTTTCCGTTGGCGACACCGTCGCGAAGTCCAAGGCCATCAAGGTACGTCCACTCAAGGGCGGACGCGTCTTGGCGGGTTTTGCCGGCTCAGCGGCCGACGCAATCACACTGTTCGAGAAGTTCGAAGAAAAACTGGATCGCTATCCGGGCAATCTGCCGAAGGCGGCAGTGGAGCTGGCGAAGGAATGGCGCAGTGATCGGGTGCTGCGACGACTGGAGGCGCTGCTGATTGTCGCCGACGCCGACCACGGCTTCATGATCTCGGGCAATGGGGAACTGATCGAGCCCGATGATGGCGTACTGGCCATTGGTTCTGGCGGCGCCTACGCACAAGCGGCGGCGCGCGCGTTGTTGCGAGAGACCGCGCTGTCTCCACGTGATATTGTCGTCAAGGCGCTCACCATTGCCGGCGAGATCTGCATTTATACCAACACCAATATCACGGTGCTCGAACCGACGGCCTAACGCGAGCAGACACAGAA
>JAYSVL010000152.1:0-22997 GCA_043718595.1 Gemmatimonadaceae bacterium | reverse complement strand
TCGCCACCGACGACTCCCCGTGGCGACAGCAAACACAAAGTGCGGAAGTGATTCTGCGCGTGCCCAGTCTCACTGAGCAGCGATCGATGGCCCGCTCGCTTGCCGACTCGCTCGCCGCGCGCGCAGCACAGATCGCCGCCGAGGAAAGGCGCCTCGCACAGAACACCAGTGACGCGTCGCGCAGTCGTGACCTCAAGGCTGGTGGCAACAAAGACGACGCGTCGCCAGCGAACGGTGCACCCAAGCCGCAGGGCAAGGACGGCAACATGTCGTTTGCGGCAGCGGAGAAGGCCAAACAATTGGCGAGTGATCAGCAGAAGCTGGGCGCACGCGTGGACTCGTTGCGCGCGAGCGCGAAGGATCTTGAAGAGCGATTGAAAAACGCCGGTGCGCTCGACACGGCACTGGCGGCGCGCATGCGTGATGTGCAGAAGCTGTTGCGCGATGCGATGACGCCCGAGATGCAAAAGCAGCTAGCGGCGCTTGAAAAGAACGCCGAGCGGTTGAGCGGCACGGAAGCGCAACAATCGATGGAGCAACTGGCCGCGCAGCAACGGCAGATGCGCGATCAGCTGGAGAAGAGCGCCGAGATGCTCAAGCGCGCGGCGCTTGAAGGCGCGATGGGCACGTTGCGAGACGACGCCAAGGACCTCGCGAAAGCGGAGAAACAACTGGCCGATCGTTTGGACAACAAACGTGGCGGCAATGAGAAAGCCGGTGATAGTCCGTCGTCACGCGATCCGCTCGACCCCAAGACGCTTGCCGAACGATCGAAGGCGCTCGAAGCCGAAATCGAGCGACTGACAAAGCGCCTCGACGAAGCGGGTGCAAAACCCGGCGCGTCGAAAACAAAGGCCGCGCAGCCGTTTGCCAATCAGGCCACCGAGGCGATGCAGCGTGCCGCCAAACAAAGCGCTGACGACAAAGCGTCGGCCAAACAGGGCGACAAGAAGGACGACGCGCTGGCCAAGGCGCTGGAGGCGCTCAAGAACGAGAACGACAAGAGCGCACAGGCCGGTGAGGCGAAAAAGGCCGAGGAGCAACAGGGTGCGGGCGCGCAGGCGCAAGCGGGAGCCAGCGGGGAGCGCAAGCCGGAGCCGCAGAAGCAGGGCGCGAACGACGGCCCCAAGTCAGCGACCGCGCAGGGCGCTGCCAAAGACGATCCACAAGGCAAGCCGGGTGGTGAGAAGGGCGGGGAGCAGAACGGCGAAAAAGGCGGCGAGAAAAGTGGCGGGAACGGTGGTGGCAACGGTGCTGGCGAGGCTCGAAAGGCCTCCGACGCCATGGATCGCGCGGCCCAACAGCTGGCCTCCGCGCGCGACGCGCAGGTCGACGCCTGGAAGTCCGAACTCTCGCAGGATCTCGATCAGTCAATCAACGAGACGATGCAACTCGCGCGTCAGCAGGCGAGCCTCGAGCAGAAGGCCCGGCAGCAGGGCGCGAATGCGCAGGGGATGCAAGGCGAGCAAGGTGCGGTACAGCAAGGCGTAGAGCAGGCCGCTGAGCGCCTGGAAAAGGCGGGCCGCAGTTCGTCGCTCTTGTCGCAGCGATCGCAAAAGGCGATGGCCGAAGCGCAGCGTCGCGTGTCGCAAGCCACCCAACAAATGGGGAATGCGTCACAGCCGGGCGGTGCGGAAGCCACGCAATCTGCCATGAAAGACGCGTCTGACGCGCTTAGCCAGGCCCTCAGTTCGCTCGTGCGTGACCGCGAGCGCGTGAACAATGCGCAGTCGGCGTCGGGCTTTACCGAGATGATGGAGCAGCTCAAGCAGCTAGCGCAACAGCAAGGCGCGTTGAACGGTCAGATGCAAGGGCTCAACCTCATGCCCGGTGGCGCAAAAGGACAACAGGCGCAGCAACAATCGCGCGTGTTGGCGAAACAGCAACGTGAGGTGGCACGCACCTTGTCTGATGTGTCGGACGCTGATGCGACGGGACGCACCGATGCGCTCGCCAAAGAGGCGGCGATGCTCGCCCAGCAGCTGGAGCGCAACGGTGTTGATCCAAGTGTCGCTGCACGACAGCAGCAGTTGTATCGCCGACTCCTCGACGCCGGTCGTTTCCTTGAGCAGGACGAGCGCGACGATCAGGGTCCACGCGAAGCCAAAGCGTCGAGCGGCGCGTCCGGACGCGGCACGGTCGACGGACCGCAGTCGGGGAAGGCGGGCAACAAGTTCGTGCCGCCCACCTGGAACGAACTGCGCGGGCTTGGTCCCGAAGAGCGTCGACTCGTGATCGAGTACTTCCGCAGGCTCAATGGCACTCCCTAGCGTCACGCGATCGGTTGCTACCGTTCTCGCGCTCGCTGTCTTTGCCGTTCCCACGCGCACGCAGGCGCAGGGAAGCACATCGACGGTGACCGCGGCAGTACCGGATACGACGGATCCACTGTCGCGTGCCCTGGAGGCCGAGGACAAAGGCGAACTCAAGCGCGCCGTTGTTGCGTACCGCGAAGTGTTGCAGCGCGCGACGCAGCCCGGGGCAAGCGACGGTGACCGCATTGACATCGCGCTGCTGGGACTGGAGCGCGTGTGGGCCGAAACGGGCGCGCGGGACTCGATCCTTCCGGTCGTCCAACGCGTCCTCCTGATCCGTCCTGCCGACCCGGTGGCGCGCGGCATTCAGCTGCGAACCCTTGTCGCGGTTGGCAAGGACGATGAAGCGCGCGCGGCGTTCGTCGCGTGGCGGCGGTCGGCAGCCAACGATGGGGCACCATTTCGCGAATACGCGCGCCTCTTGCTCGCCGCGGGACGCGCGCAAGCCGCGGACTCTGTGCTGAGTGAGGCAGGCCGCTTGCTCGGCGCTGCGGGCATGATTTCTGGCGAGGTTGCGCAACTGCATGTGACGCTCGGACGATGGTCGGCTGCGGCAGTCGCGTTTCGCCAGGCGCTCACGGATCAGCCGTACCTCGAAACATCGGCGCTGTTCGCGTTGCAGCGCGCGCCGGCCCCCATGCGTGATTCGATTCGCACCGTGATGATGGCCACGCCTATCGCTCTTCCGCCGCGGCGCCTGCTGTCATCGCTTGAACTAGCGTGGGGCGAGCCGCGTCGCGCGTGGGACGCGCTCGCGCCAGTGCGCGCCGATGATTCCACGGCGGCTGCCTGGCGGGCGTTTGGCGAGCGCGCCGAGTTCGCGCAGGCGTGGACCGTGGTGCGCGATGTCTGGCTGGCGGTGCTCGCACGGCGCACCACCGATGCGGCCGCGCAGCTTGAAGCGCAGCAGCACGCCGCGCAAGCGGCACTCAATGCCGGTGATGCTGCCGCGGCGCTTGAGATCGCGCGCCGCACTGGTCTGGCAAAAATCGATACCGTCAAACGATTGCGTGTGTTGCTGCCCATCGAGATTGGCGCCCTCGGTGAGCTTGGGCGCGGCGCGGAAGCGCAGCAGCGACTCGACGACAACGCCAAGCTGCTCGACGAGCAATCGCGCGCGGACATGACGCGTCCGCTGGTCGCCGCGTGGTTGCGCGCTGGAGACGTGCAACGCGCCAAAGCGGCGCTTGCCGGAACCGACCTTGCCGACGATGACGAAACAGCCGGTTGGATTGCGCTCTACGACGGAGATTTGGTGGTCGCGCGCAAGCGATTGGTTCGCGCCGAAACCAAGCGGTCAGAGTTAGTCGATGCGCTGGGGCTGCTCGCACGCACACGACTCGAGCGTTCGGCGGGGTTGGGGCAGGCGTTTTTGGCTTTGGCGCGTCGCGATAGCGCGACCGCCGCCGTGCGTTTTGTCGCGCTTGCGGATTCTGTTGGTGACGCCGCGCCCGCGCTGCTCGCGTTGGCCGCGCGAATCGAAATGGCGCGCGTCAAGAGCGGTTCGGCCATTCCGCCTCGCGCGCTCGCGCTCTGGGGTCGCATTGTCGCAACGTATGCGCGCAGTCCGGAGGCGCCGGACATTCTGCTCACCTGGGCTCGCGCGCTACGCGACACGAACGACAAAGCGGGCGCCATTGCGCGCTACGAAACGCTGCTCGTCGATTATCCTGACAGTGCGTTGCTGCCGCAGGCGCGTCGCGATCTGGAACGATTGCGCAGCCAGGTGCCACCCGACCTCATTGCTCACTGAACCGCATGTCGACTTCGTTCGCACGCCGCGCGCGCCAGCTCGTGTCGATCACCAGCGCGTCACTGCTGGTCGTCGCGGTACCGCTACGTGCACAGTTTATGCTGGTGCCCATGGATGACGGGCAACGCAATCACCTCAAGGCGTACGGGGTAACGTTTCTTGCGCTGAAGTCGGCGCAGAAGGTGGAGTGGTTGTTGAACTACCGGGGCGGTGCCTTCCTCCTGCCCGACGTCCCAGACTTGCGTCGACGTGCAACGCTCGAAGGAGTCAGCGTCGAACCCATGGGTGACGCCGCGGTGGCGACGCTGCGCGCCGAAATTGCGGGCGGCAACATGGATGTCGTGGTGCTCGAACGCGCGCCGCGCGTGGCGATCTACCGGCCGGCAAATCAGCCGCCGTGGGACGACGCCGTGACCTTGGCGCTGACCTATGCAGGCATCGATTTTACGTCGGTGTGGGACGACGACGTGATGAAGGGTGACCTCTCCAAGTACGATTGGGTGCACCTGCATCACGAAGACTTTACCGGCCAGTACAACAAACTGTACCTCGCCTATCGCGATGCGCCGTGGTTTGTCGCACAGCGTGAACGCGACCTGGCGATGGCAAGAAAGTTTGGCCTCAACGATGTGCCGTCGCTCAAGAAGGGTGTTGCCGAGGGCATTCGTGCGTTTGTCGAGCGCGGTGGATTTCTCTTCGCGATGTGCGGTGCCACCGAATCGCTTGATCTGGCCATTGCCGCCTTCAACGTCGACATCGCCGGTCCATTCAGCGACGGCACACCACCAGCACCCGATGCCGATGCGAAACTCAACTGGACGCACACGCTCGCCTTTACCGGCGCGCACATTGAGCCATCACCGTATATCAATGCCCTGAGCGACATCGACGGACATCAAGTCAATGTGCCGGCACGTCGACAACCACTCGGCACCTTCTCGCTCTTCGAGTTTTCGGCGAAGCTTGATCCCGTGGCTACCATGCTGGTGCAAAATCACCGGGCATTGATCCCCGACTTCTACGGCGTGACAACGAGTTTCAATCGCGCGGTCGTGCGTCCTGGGGTCACGGTACTCGCGGCAGAAGATGGCGCGCCGTGGGCGAAATACGTGCACGGTGACTACGGCAAAGGCTCATGGACGTTCCTCGGCGGCCACGATCCGGAGGATCCGCAGCACGCGATCGGCAGTGCGCCAACCGATCTCTCCCTGCGCCCTAACTCCACGGGGTACCGGCTGATCCTCAACAACGTGCTCTTTCCCGCCGCGAAGAAAAAACCGCGTAAGACGTGAGCTGTTAGACCACGTGATGCAACGCCGTGTGCGAGACACAAAAGCACCAGCAGACGGGCCGGGTGAAGCACGACTGTCGCGCGCCGCCTCGACGGCGATTCGCACCACGATCGCACTCGCCGGCGGCAATGAGGTGTGCTTCGTTGGCAGTCTCGATGCGGACGGCGTGATCGCCACCGTGCGTGCGGTCGCTCGCGGTGATGTCCGCAGTGTACTCGCGTTGCCCGGCATCGCCGAACGCGGCGAAATGTTGCTGCACAATCACCCCAGCGGACATCTCGAACCAAGCGACGCCGATCTCGAAGTTGCCTCGCGCGTGCATGGCAATGGCGTCGGATTTGGTATCGTCGATAACGCGGCGACTCGTGTGTACGTCGTCACCGAGGTGCCGCGCGCGGCGGAGCGCGTTCCGCTATCGGCAGCCGCGGTCGATGTGGTGCTTGGACCGGCCGGACAGGTCGCGCGGGCAATGCGCCTGATGCACGGCGACCGCGCGTACGAAGACCGTCCCCAGCAGCGCGCCATGGCAGCAGCGGTGACGGCAGCATTCAATGATGGTGGCGTTGCGATCCTGGAAGCGGGTACGGGCGTTGGCAAATCTCTCGGTTATCTCGTGCCGGCCTTGCGATGGGCGGCAGCGAACGGTGAACGCACGATCGTCTCCACGAACACGATCACGTTGCAAGAACAATTGGTGGGCAAAGACCTACCCTTTCTTCAGCGCGCCCTCGGCGACCAGCCGGTCCGTTTCGCGTTGCTCAAAGGATGGCGCAACTACCTCTGCTTGCAGCGCCTTGAGCAAGCGCGCGGTGCCGGCGCAACACTGTTCGAAGACGCAGCGATAAGCGAAGTCGAACAGATCGCAAAATGGGCCGCGCGCACGACTGATGGATCGCTGTCCGATATGACGGTGGCGCCACGAAGCGAAGTGTGGGACGAGGTCGCCGCCGAGCCGGATTTGTGCACGCGACTCAAATGTGCGCACTACGATAAGTGCTTTTTGTTCAAAGCGCGTCGTGAGGCAGCGCAAGCCGATGTCGTGGTTGTCAATCATCATCTGCTGCTCTCCGACGTCGCCGTCCGTCGTACATCGCAAAACTGGGACGACGCGGCAGTGCTTCCGGCTTATCGTCGCCTGGTTATCGACGAAGGCCACCATCTCGAAGACGCGGCGGCCGCCCATCTCGGCGCGACGGTCACGCGACGCATGCTCGCGCGACTGTTTGGCCGCATCGAACGTCGCGGCAAAGGGCTCTTGCCCGCGCTCTCGGCGCGACTTGGTGGCGCGTCCGATTTACTGAGCGTGGCCAGTCTCGACTTAGTCAAAGAACGTCTCGGACCAAGCGCGGCCACGGCGCGCGAGCGCTCCTTGTTGCTCTTCGACTTGTTGGCCACTGTGCTCGATGAATCGAACGCGCCCGTGCTGCGCTTGACCGATTCGTTCACCGAGCACCCCGCCTGGAACGGCGGCATTGAAGATGCACTCGACGAATTGCTGACTGAAGTCGGGTTACTATCTGACGGTTTGCGTCTCGTGCGCGAACGCCTCGAAAGCGATGAGCGCAAGAGTGAGGAGATGGCGCCACTCATCGGTGAACTGCGCGGTGTCGCGCGGCGGCTTGAGAGCGCCGGCGATGCACTCGCGCGCGCGCTGCGCACTCCCGCCGCGGGCGCACCCGTGGTGCGTTGGATGGAAGTAAACGGTAGGCCTGGTCCGGATCGGAATATCGCGTTGCACTGCGTACCACTCGATCTCGCACCCGTGCTGCGCGACGATCTGTTTGCCCGAGTGGATACGGCGGTGATCACCAGTGCGACACTGTCGACTGATGGCGGGTTCGAGTTTCTCGAACAGCGTCTCGGGCTCGACACCACGAAGCAGCGCCGCCACTCGGCGATCTTTGCGTCTCCGTTCGACTATCCGCGTCAGGCGCTGCTGGTGGTTCCCACCGACCTGCCGGCACCCAATGAGGACGCGCGCGCGCACTTTCTTGCGGTGGCAACGCAGTTGCGTGACTTGCTGAAGGCCAGCGATGGCGGAATTTTCGCCCTCTTCACCAGTCACCGAGACGTGCGTGAGATGGCAACACAACTTCGTGTGTCGCGGCATGATGCACGGTATCCTTTGCTCGTGCACGGCGAGGAGAGTCGTGACGTGTTGCTGCAGCGCTTTCGCGACGCCGGACGCGCCGTGTTGCTCGGCACGGCGACGTTTTGGGAGGGTGTCGATGTCCCTGGTGATGCGTTGCGTGGACTGCTGATTGCCAAACTGCCATTCCGCGTGCCGACTGAACCGATGGTCGCTGCACAGTGCGAGGCGATCGAGTCGCGCGGTGGCAATGCGTTTGGCGAGTACATGTTACCGCATGCGGCCCTGCGACTCAAACAGGGCTTTGGACGACTGATTAGGACGGCAACCGATCGCGGCGTTGTAGTGCTGAGCGATCCGCGTGTCCTCACCAAACGCTACGGTCGCGAGTTGTTGGAAGGCCTGCCGCCAGCGAGACGAATTTCGGGCGAGTGGTCGCGTCTTCGCGACGAAATCGCCACGTTCTATGAGTGCAAACCGCGTCCGGTTCGCGCGCCTGCGGCACGTGTGTGACGTGCGCACCGCGGGTGCCGTCCGTCTCATGTGTTGTCTTTCTGTCACCTTATCCCACACAACCGTCTCATGATGCTGTCGCCAAGCAAGATTGTCTGTGTGGGGCGCAACTATCGCGCGCACGCGGAAGAGTTGGGAAACGCGGTGCCCAAGGAGCCGTTGCTGTTCTTCAAGCCGCCGTCGTCGATCATTCGCGATGGTGAGAGTATCGTGCTGCCGTCCGTTTCGACCCATGTGGAGTTTGAGGGCGAGATTGGCTTGGTCATCGGCGCACGGCTGCAACGCGCGACGGAGCTCGAGGCGATTGCGGCGCTGTCGCACGTGGTCGCCCTCAACGATGTCACCGCACGGGATTTGCAGAAATCGGATGGACAATGGGCGAGAGCAAAGGGAATGGATACCTTCTTGCCGCTCGGCCGACCGGCTCCCGCTCCCAGGGACTTGGCGTCCATCACCCTGCTCGCGCGGGTCAACGGCGTGGAATGTCAGCGCGCTACTGCGGCTGACATGGTCTTCTCAATTCCCGTGCTGCTGGCATACATTTCGCAGTTCATCACGTTGGAAGCGGGAGACGTTGTTGCAACGGGGACGCCAGCAGGGACACGCGCGTTGCGTCCCGGGGATGTGGTGGAGGTGGAGCTCGTTGGTCTGAGCTCTGTGTCAAATCCGGTTGTGTCAGGCGCGTAAACCCACCGAATCCTGCGAGCTTTGGGCGTGTGCCTGGTGGCACAGCACCGAAACTCACGGGTACAGCAACGTGAATGCGTCCTCCTCCTTTGCCTCCCGAGTCCCAGCCTGACACGACCGCGCGCCCGACGGATCGTCGCGGCGTGATCGGTGCGGCGAACAAGCGCGTGTTATCGCAGCGCGCGCGCTTGGGAGGCGAACCCGCACCAGGCGACCGATCGCCGCGGGCGCTGGCCATCTCCGTGGCCTTGCATCTGATGGTCGGACTGGCGCTGGTACAGTTGCTTACCTTCGGTCACGGGCTGTCGGGGTTTCTCGGTCTCAAAGGACCAACGGAGCAGCGCGAAGAGCGCCTTTCCTACGTAACACCTGCAGTCCCAAAACCGCAGGCGGTGGCGCAGCCCAAGGCGCCACCCAAGCCGAGCACCGCTCCGTCACTCGCGCCGCCGACTGCGGGTCCGGTTGTCACGCCGACGATTGAGGCACCGGTGACGCCGCCCGCAGCACGTACCGATACCGGATCTGGCGCGGGGGCTACGGGCACGGGCACTGGCGTGGGAACGATCGACCCGAATTTGCGTGGCGTGCAGCCAGGGTACACCGATTCACGTGTGTGGCGCGGGTCGGCTGGTGGCGGCGGCGCGTCGGCGGGTACCGCGTCCAGTCGTAACGGTGCGGAGCGCCTCGACAGTATCATCTCGTTTGCCATTACATCCGTCGCCGACTCACTGGAGGCCGTTGCCCGGGCCCAGGGGCGCTACGGTCGCGCGCCGGGAGACTGGACCAAGACGGGCAAGAACGGCGACAAGTGGGGATGGGATAACGCCGGTATCCGGTTGGGCAAAGTGGTCATTCCAAATGCCTTGCTGACGCTGCTGCCGCTCAATGCGCAGGTGGCGATGTCTGGCAATAGTACCGCGATCGATCGCGAACGGCGCTTGGCGCTGTCACGAACAGACATTATCCGCAATGCCGACATGGCGCTGGGCGATGCGGAATTCCGGAAGCTCGTCAATGAGCTCCGTGATCGTCGCGAAAAGGAACGTCGTGATCGACTGCGCGCCCCGGACGCTTCGCTGATAACGGCGAAGCCGATCGGCAAACCGTAGTCCCCACATCTCGTCGGTGTTGACCACATCCGACGCCGAACGCCAACTGTGGTTAGCTGGTCACGTCCTGCATGAGATAGCGGACAGCAGCGTCGATGCGACGCAGCGACCGCTCGCGTCCTAAATACAACAACACGTCGAAAATGCCTGGACTCACCGTCAAGCCGGTAAGTGCAACGCGCAGCGGCTGAAAGATTTTTCCGCCCGAGGTGCCGCGCTCTTCGGCGAGCTTGCGCAAAGACTCTTCCATCGCGGCTGGCGTCCACGACGTGACTGTGGCGAGTCGCTGTCCGGTTGCCGACAGGATATCGGCGGCGGCACCAACATCACGCCACTGTTTTGTGACCGCGTCTGGGTCGTACGTGACGTCGTCGCGGAAGAAGTGCGCGGCGAGAGTGGCGATGTCGTCGGTGCTTCGCGCGCGGACACGCAACAGGTCGAGCAATCCGAAGTACCAGTCGTGACGCGCATGCAATTCGGCGGCCGATGCCAGCCCAGCGCGCTCAAAAGCAGGCGTGACAAACGGTTCGAGCTCAGCGAGCGGCATGCGCGCCAGATGCTGTCCGTTCATCCACTCAAGCTTCTTCGTATCAAACACTGCGGCTTTCTTTTGCAGGCCGCTCACATCAAAGCGTTGCACCAGCTCGTCGAGCGTCATCACTTCGGTGTCGTCGCCGGTGGACCAGCCGAGCAACGCCAGGAAATTGAGCATGGCGACGGGCAGCAGCCCGTGATACTGATAGTCGCCCACGGCTGTCGCGCCATGTCGCTTTGAGAGTTTCTTGTTGTCCGCGCCGAGAATCATCGGCACGTGCGCGAACTGCGGGACGTCAGCACCAAGGGCGCGATACAGCAGCACCTGTTTTGGTGTGTTGGAGATGTGGTCGTCGCCGCGCATGACGAGCGTAATGCCCATCGCGATGTCGTCAGAAACCACGGCCATGTTGTAGACCGGCGTGCCGTCCGAGCGTAGCACCACAAAATCTTCAATGTCGCGGTTGGGAAACACGATGCGCTCGTGCACCAGGTCCATCCACTCGGTGGTGCCGTCGGGCACGCGAAACCGAATCGCAAACTTCTCGCCGCGCGCCAGTTTCTCCGCCTCTTCGCTCGCCGTGAGCGCTGCCATCCGTCGATCAAAGCGGAAGGCAAGGCCGCGCGATTCTGCGTCGCCGCGTAACCGTTCCATCTCGGCCTGCGGCGTGAAGTCGCGATACGCGGCACCGCTGTCGAGCAAACGCTGCGCGTCGCTCTGGTGTCGGGCGAGGTTGCTGCCCTGATAGACGACGCTCTCGTCCCACGTGAGACCGAGCCACTGCAAGCCGTCAAAAATGGCGCGCGTGCTCTCGTCGGTGCTGCGCTGGCGATCGGTATCTTCAACGCGCAGCAGGAAGTCACCGCCGTATTTGCGCGCGTACAACCAATTGAAGAGTGCGGTTCGAGCGCCACCGACATGGAGTGATCCAGTGGGCGATGGCGCAAAACGCACGCGAGGGCGTGGAGTGACAGCTGTCATATACGAAACCGGGCCGATGGGCCAGGGAAGTGTTCAGAGTGCAGCATACAAACGACAACGCGGGCCCGCCGACAGTGCAGCGGACCCGCGGAGCGGAGGAAGCGGGATTCGAACCCGCGATAGAGATTGCTCCCTATGCCGGTTTAGCAAACCGGTGCCTTCAGCCTCTCGGCCATCCCTCCTCTAGCTCACCCACACGGCGCGGATCGGCCAGACTGTCAATCTGGACGAGTGCCGAGCTACGGTCAACCACGCGGAGGCGATCACGCGGAGCGGTTCACGCGGAGGCGTTCACGCGGAGGCGCGGAGCCGCGGAGAACAGCAAGCAGCTGCGGTTCACGCGGAGGCGCGGAGAACAGCAAACAGCTGTGGTTCACGCGGAGGCGCGGAGCGGCGGAGAACAGCAAGCAGCTGGGTTCACGCGGAGGCGCGAAGCCGCGGAGAACAGCAAACAACCGATGTCCATTCCGAGACAAGGGATGACGGCCAACCATGGTGGTTTTGTCGACGCAGTCATAGTGCCCCTGAAATGACAACTCCGCGTCTCCGCGCCTCCGCGTGAGACATCTCTGCGAACCGCTCCGCGTGAACCTCTCTGGCGCTGAGCCGACCAATTCGCTCTATTGTCAGTGATATCGTCCCACTGTGTCACACTTCCGTCGTGCGACGCAGTTCTCCGCGGCTCCGCGTGAACGCCTCCGCGTGGCGCCCTTTTTCATCTCCGGAACCAATGTCCAACTCGCCCTGCTTCGTACTTCGTCGTCGGATTATGTCCTTCCCGGCGCGTATAGCGGTCGGCCTGGTAGTCATCGTCGCCGCCTGCAGCGATAGCTCAACCGATCCAGCCGTGACAGTGTCGACGATTGCCGTCACACCGCGCGTCACCGACTTGAGAATCGGAAGCACGCAGCAGCTGGCGGCGCAACCACTCGATGCCGCCGGAAGCCCTGTCGCTGGTGGCACCGTCGTGTGGTCGTCGTCCGATGCAACGGTGGCGTCGGTATCGGCCAGTGGACTGGTGACGGCGCTCAAGGCCGGCTCAACATCAATCTTCGCCAGCATCGGTAGCGTCAGTGGCTTTGCTGCGATCAGTACCGTGGTGCCGGTCAACGCGGTCGTACTGACGCCCCTCACCGGACCATTGCCACCCGGTCAATCGGTGCTGCTCGCGGTCGCCACCACAGACGCGTCGGGCAACCCGCTGATCGGTCGACCGATCACGTTCACGTCGTCGGCGGCATCCGTGGCAACGGTTTCGTCCACCGGATTTGTCAGTGCTGTCGCGAACGGCACCACCACGGTCACGGCGACGAGTGAAGGGAAGAGTGCACAAATCACCGTCACTGTCGCTCCACTCGCACCGGTTGCGACCGTTTCGGTGACACCCGTCGCGTCAACGGTGGCAACGGCCGGCACCGTGCAGCTCACCGCGACGCTGCGCGACGCCAATGGTGCCGCCCTGACCGGTCGCGCGATTGCCTGGTCATCGTCCATTCCCGCGGTTGCCACGGTATCGGCGACTGGCCTCGTTACTGCGCTCACGCCGGGAACGGTGACCATCACCGCCACCAGCGAAGGCAGAAGCGGATCTGCCTCCATCAATGAGTTGGCCAACGGAACGAGCTACATCATTGCCGGTCCACTCAACTCCACGTACAACTGGTTCGTCAACGTGCCGGCGGGCTCGAACCGTCTCACCGTGACGCTGCGCGGCGCCGCCGGGCAAGATCCCGATGTGGCTGTTTTCCGGCCGGGCGTGACAGCCGCCGCATGTGTTTCAGAGACCGACGGGCCGAACGAAACCTGCGACTTCACCACCAACGTCGCCGCCGGTTTGTGGCGCATCACTGTACTCGGCTTTACCGCCTATTCGAACATCACCCTTCGCGCCGTCGCGACGCCATAGCCGCCAGCGACCTCTGCTGGATCGGAGCGGGGATCGACACGGTCTCCGCTCCGTTGCATCTTGAATGCGCACGTCATTCACGCAATGACGCGCGACCTTTTCGCCGAGTGGTCGATGGTCATGGTACCGGAGGCTCGGAATAGCTCGGACGGCAGGCGACGGGTGGCCCGCACGCTGCGCCGCCTCGCCGTGAAGGCTGTCGTCGCGTTCACGCTGTTCGCGCTGAACGCCGGGCCTCTGTCCGCACAATCAAGCGGTGCGCGGTCAACATCTGTTGCCGGCGTGGTTCGCGATTCCAGTGGTGCATCGGTCGCTGGCGCCGACGTGTCCGTTGACGGCACGAGACTGAGCGTGGAAACCGCAGCCGATGGCATGTTCCGCCTGTACGGCATGGCTGCGGGCATGGCAACAATTACTGTGCGACGGCTTGGCTTTCGACCGCTCTCCGTGCCACTCGACGTGCGGTCGGGCGGTGACGCTGAACGAGCTGTCATCACGCTTGCCCGCGCTCCGCAACAGATGGCCGCCGTCGTGGTGGTCGGCAATCGGCCCACCCACGATGCGACGCGAGGCATGCAGGACCGGCGCAGGAAATCGGGGTCTGGGCACTACTTTTCTCGCGCTGATATCGAGAATGCGCGGCCGCAAGTGATGACCGATCTCATTCGTCGCATTCCCGGCGCGCGGTTGCAATCCATTGGTGGCATTCGCAACGCGGTGCGGTTTCGCAACGCGAAATGCCCACCGCTCGTCTGGCTCGATGGACTGCCACTTGGCTCAAGCGAGTTCGATATCGACAACCTGACACCCTCGTCCATCGAGGCGATCGAGGTGTACTCCGGATTCGCGAGTACACCAGCGCAATTCACGATGACACAAAATATCCGACAGCAGTGCGGCGCCATTGTGATCTGGTCGAGACAGGGCGAAGCGAGCCCGCGTCGCAAGCGCAACGCCAGTGCGGCCGCCGAACTCGCCACGTTGATTGAGGCGTTCCGCGTTTATTCCGCGGATCAAGTCGACGTGCAAGCGCAGCGCGATACGCAAGCCTTTGGGCAACCGGCGTATCCGGATTCACTGTTGCGCGCCAACACCAGCGGCGACGTGCTGGCGGAATTTGTGGTCGACACTGCCGGACGTGTGCTGATGGAACACTTCAGCATCGTCTCGTCCACGCACCCGCTCTTTAGCGATGCGGTGGAGCGTGCGTTGCCGTTGGCGCGTTTTATCCCGGCACAGAAAAGTGGGAAAGCGGTGCGACAAGCCGTGCAATGGCCATTCCGCTTCCGCGTCGACCCAGACGCCCGTGCCGCACCGGCACAAGGGACCACCCGCTAGCGTTCTCTCGCACACGCAGCACGATGCACGGTTGTGCTGCAACGGCGTAGGTGAGATTCGAACTCACGGAACCCTTTCGGGCTCGGCGGTTTTCAAGACCGCTGCCTTAAACCACTCGGCCACCACGCCCCACTTGGTTACGGCTTCTTCGCCGGCGTAGCGGACTTCGCTGATCCGCTGTCCGGCGGTGCAACCAGCAACGGCTGCGTCGCCTTGTCAACGCCCGGCCCCGGATTTTGCGGACGGTCGAAGCCAAACACGCTCTCACGACGCATGGCTTTGGCCACCGCGCGCGACTCACCATAGACGCGCTCTGAGTCGGCAACGTTGCCAGTCTGCGCGAGTGCTTCGGCGAGCGTGATACCGCTAATCACGTAGAGATCGGGAATGCCAACCGACGCGTCGTCCACCCAGCCGTCACGCTTGGCCAGCGATTTGTGGGCCGTGAAGACGCTGTCCCACAACGCCTGCGTGCGTTTCACGTCGACCAGGCCCTCGCCCTGAATGAGCACGGTGTCTTTGCCGGGCATCAGCTGATGGTCAACGAGCTTCTTGGCCATCCCCTGGGTTAGCACGTAACGCTCAAGACCAAGCTCGAAGGGATATCCGCCGGCCGTGCGACTGAAGTAGAGCGGACGCGCGGGAAACGCATCACGAATCATGAAGTACACCAACTGGTCGGCGCGCATCAACTGTTCCGTGCGTGGTGTGGCCGTGATGCCCCCACTTTGAAACGCCATGTTCTTCGGGATCTGAATGCCGAGCGGAATCGCATCGGCCTCATCAAACGTCATTTTGACGGGTGAGCCGGTGGGCTTGGTCCACGTCTGGTTGCGATAGATGGCCGGGCCCTTTGCCGCATCGTACTCATACACCGGACGTCGAATGAGCTGCCGGGTGTACCAGTCGGTGTTCAGCAGTGAGGTGTTGGCCACCACCACATCTTTGCGAATCCCTTCCACTTCTTGCGCGTACCACAAGGGGAACGTGTCGTTGTCGCCCACCGTCACGAGGATGCCGTACGGTTCAACCGAATTGAGCAGGTCGCGTGCAAAGTCGGTTGTATCCGTCTGGTTGGCACGCGATGCTTGCTGCCAATTGCCGAACAACGGCACGAAGGCAACGAGCAGCACCGGCGTTGACAGTGCATAGCTTCGTGCGCGAGGCTCCGACACGACGTCACGACCCAGTCGCACGTCATCGGCACCAAACAGGCTGGCGACCGTCTCCCAGATGTACATCAAGCCGAGTGCCGCCCATACGCTCAGCGCGGAGAAACTCCACAGGTAGAAGTAGTCGCGGTCACGTACCTCGCGGTTGACCGAGTCACCGAGCTCGGGCGACTGCGAATGCCCGTACTTGAAATTGAGGTAGAAGATCAAGACCACCGTCATCGTAAAGATGAGCGGACCGAAAAAGAGAAAGCTTCGCCTGTCTCGCTTATAGTGCATCCATCCGCCCAGCAACGAGAGGATGAAGAAGAACACGGCAAGTCCGTTCTGCAGACCAGGGTTGGTGTTGTAGGCGTCGCGCAGCCACTGCCACTTGAAGTACATCCACCACATGCCAAACTGCGCCGTGATGGGCGCCTGACGTTCGCCGAGCTCCGGCTTGCCGTATTGGCCGCGATTGAAGTTGTACATGAAGCGGTCGTACGTCAGCGCGCTGAACGTGCAACTCGCTTCCAGCTTCATCGTGCAGCCAGTGGGTTCACCTTCATTGATGGCGGGGAAGTGCGCCGCGCGAATGGGCTGTGTGGCGAACGGCGTCATTCCAAAAACCAGGGCCGCGGCGCAGGCCACGATCAGCTTCCAGCGCAGCACGGTTTTTGGTGCGCGCAATAACACCGCGAGTCCAACCGCAGGCGCAGCCAGCATGCCCGCCATGTGGTTGGCATAGCCGAGCCCCAGCAGATAGGCAACAAGCACCAGGCGCCGGTCGCCGGCACGACCATCGGGTTCATCACACCAGAGCACGGTCAGCCAGCAAATGACCGCCAGGCCGAGCAACGACACGGTGTACACCTTCTCATTCACCACCGACTGATTCCACACCGTGAACGCCGTCGCGCCAATCAGCGCGGCCAGGCTTCCACCAGCGATGCGCTGCCAACGACGCGGCATCCAGCTAACGAGCACGCGCTCAGTGACGAGAAACCAGAAGCCGGCAGAAACGGCACTCGATACCGCGGCGAGCACATTGATGCGCATCGCCACGGTCGGTGCGATTGGCAGAATCGCGAAGACACGGCCGATGAGGACGAACAACGGATTGCCAGGCGGGTGCGGAATGCCGAGGACGAACGCCGCCGTGATGTACTCGCTGGTGTCCCACATGGACGTGGTGGGCGCCAGCGTCAGGATATACAGGACGAAGACGACCAGGCCAGCAATCGCAGCCGCGACGTAAGACGGCCGATAGTCCAGCTCAACAACACTGCTTCGGTAAGCGGCGGCGGACCCAGCGACGGCGTTCGCGGAAACGGATGCTGCGACGGTCATGTGGCGATCGGAAGGGTTCTATGCGGCCGACAGCGGCCGATGACTTGCTACGCAGCCCCAAAGTTGGCGGACGGGAGGCGGGAGGACAACGGAGGCGCTCAGTGGCGAAAGAGCCGTGCGCCGGTGAATACCATGGCCATGTCATGCTCGTCGGCCGCCGCGATGACCTCGGCGTCGCGCACCGAACCACCAGGCTGCACAATCGCACGGATTCCTGCTGCGGCGGACTGGTCGATGCCGTCGCGGAAAGGGAAGAACGCGTCGGAACCGAGCGCCGCGCCGGCCGTCTCGTGACCGGCGCTTGCGGCCTTGTGCACGGCGACGAAGGAGGCATCGACGCGAGACATCTGTCCGGCACCAATGCCAATCGTGGCGCCGTGGCGCACGAGCACAATGGCATTCGACTTGACACTCGCCACAGCGCGCCAGGCGAATGCGAGGTCGCGCTGCTCATCGCGCGTTGGTGCGCGCTTCGTGACCGTGGTCCACTGGCCGACAACGCTCGGCACCGGTGCACGGTCCTGCACGAGCAATCCGCCACGCACCCGCTTGTAGTCCATCGCACCCGAGGGCCAGCGCGCGGTCCCTGCCAGCACGCGCAAGTTTTTCTTGCGCACGAGCGTCTCAACCGCATCCGCCGAAAACGACGGCGCGACGACACACTCGACGAACAGACTGCTGATCGCCTCCGCCGTTGCCAGGTCGACCGGGACGTTCAAGGCAATCACCGAACCGAAAGCGGACACGGGATCGCACGCCAGCGCTTTCTTGTAGGCGTCGAGGGCACTGTCACCGGTCGCCAGTCCGCAGGGCGTGGTGTGCTTGATGATGGCGCAGGCGTGGTCGTCGACGAACGGCTCGATGGCGAGGAGTGCACCTTCAAGGTCCAGCAGATTGTTGAACGACAGCTCCTTTCCGCCAAGCTGGCGCAGCGCGCCAAGCCCGGCATCGGCGCGCTCAACATAGAACGCGGCGCGTTGTTGTGGATTCTCCCCGTAGCGCAGTGACTGATGCTTCGCGAACGTGAGTGGATAGTGCGGCGGAAAAGGCTCCCCGCGCTGGGCGGCAAACCATTGCGCAATGGCCGCGTCGTACCCACTCGTGTGCGCATACACTTTTTCGGCGAGCAAGCAACGGAAAGCGCGTTCGTCGCTGCCTGCAGCGATCGCGTCCAGCACGGCGGTATAGTCGCCTGGATCAACGAGCACCCAGACTGCGGCGAAATTCTTTGCCGCCGACCGCAGCATCGATGGTCCACCGATATCGATATTCTCAATGACTTCATCTGGATGAACACCGGCGCGTGCTGCTGTTTCGCGAAACGGATACAAATTCACCACGACCACATCGATCGTCGCAATCTGATGTTCGGCGATGGCGGCCATGTGTTCTGGCAGGTCGCGGCGAGCGAGCAGTCCACCGTGCACCACGGGGTGCAAAGTCTTGACGCGCCCGTCGAGCATTTCGGGGAAGCCGGTGATGTCACTCACGTCACGCACGGATAGACCGCTGTCGCGTAACACGCGCGCGGTGCCGCCGGTCGAGACTAGCTCATAGCCCAGTTTGACGAGACGTGTAGCGAACGGCACGAGTCCGGCTTTGTCGGACACAGAGAGCAGGGCACGCGGCATCAGCGAGATGTCAGGAAGTGGTAGCGAGCGTGAAGCGCCAACCGGTATCGGCGGGCGATGATGCGGCGTCGAGCGCGCCCTGTGTGCGTCCCGTGGCGTCTAGCGACAGCGCGCCTGCGGCAACGGCGGCGACGCAGCGCGGATAGAGCATGTGTTCGACGCGCAGCACGCGCGCGGCGAGGGAGCGCGGTGTGTCGTCGGGGTGCACGGGAACAGGCCACTGCGCCGCGATGGCGCCGCGATCAAAAGCTTCGTCAACAAAGTGGACGGTGACACCGGACACGGTGGCGCCCGCAGCCAGCACGGCTGCGTGGACATGCTCGCCGAACATGCCAGGGCCGCCAAACGCTGGCAACAGCGACGGGTGCACGTTGAGCATGCGACCGTGAAAGGCGCGCACCACGACCGCAGGCACCAGTTTGAGGTAGCCAGCCAGCACCACGAGTTCGACATCGGCCGCGCCTAGCTGCGCGAGCACCCCTGCGCCGTTGGCGGGATCATCGATCACACCAGTCGCGATGCCGACGCTGCGCGCGCGCTTGAGCGCTGGTGCGTCCGCGGCATTCGATCCGACCCAGACAAGGCGTCCCACGGCTGATGCATCGCCCGCGAAATGGTCGATCAGCGCCTGCAAGTTGGAACCCCCACCGGACGCCAGCACAGCGATGCGCATTCAGCGAGAGTCCGTGGACGTGCTCGCCGATTCTGCAGCAAACGCAAGGCCCATGGTGATCGCATCGTCGATCGACTCGGCAATGCGAATGGTGTCGCATAGGTGCACGCGCGTGGTGTCAAGATCCTCCTCGGGCGTTTCAGGGCCAGGCACGAGGATGCCAATGCCGCCGGTATCACGGGCGGGTTGCACATCGCGCCAGCGATCGCCGATGTACGCCGAGGCATGCAGCGTGAGGTCGAGGTCCTCCGCCGCGCGCTGATACATACCGAGTCCAGGTTTCCGACAGTCGCAAGGCCCGTGCAGCGACGGCCAGTGCGGGCAGTGATAGGTCGCATCGATGCGTGCGCCAGCGGATACGAGCAGGTCATCGATTCGCGCGCGCACGTCCTCGTATTGCGCCTGGGAAATCATGCCGCGTCCTATGCCCGACTGGTTCGTCACCACCACGACCGGCACCTGCGCGGCGTTCGCGCGCGCAATCGCTGCCGCCGCGCCACGCAGCAGGCGTACTTGCGCCGCGTGCGACGGATAATGCGCGTCTGCGATGATGGTGCCGTCGCGATCGACAAAGAGTGCCGGGCGAGGAATGCTCGCCGTCACCGACGTCGCCGGTCGACAATGCCGTGCGCTGTCGACCGTTGCACCGTGTCGCGCCGCACCGTCGGCAGCGGTGGCACTTTGCCAAGCGTGTCAACCTTGGTCGTATCGGGTTTTGCTGTCGGCGTTGAGTCGCGTTTGGCCGGTTTGGGGGTGTTGAGCACACGCGCCGGCGAGCGAACGGTGCCCGAGAGACTACGTACACTGTCGACCTGCACGCGATACGACGCGCCCTGTGCGAGCGGCCGAGCCAACACAACAAAGACCTCCGAGTACAACACGGGCCGTTTCATTTTCGGACGCGGCGTTGTGTCGCGGGACGGCAACGGTCGACCGCCGCGCAGCGTCGCCAGTCGTCGTGCCTCGCGATCGGCGCGTTCGGCGGCAAGCAGACTGTCTGTGCGCGCTCTGCGCGCCAGCGAGTCAGCACGCGCCCGAGCAGCAGCACTGGTATCCGCCTTGGCGCGTGCAGAGTCCGCCTGCGCCTGTCGCAGCAAGGAGTCGGCACGCGCTCGATCGGGAACAGTTTGCACGGCCGTCACAATCAAGCGCGTCGAATCGGCGCCCTTGATCGAAAATTGTGCCGGTACAAACACATTGCCTGGTGCATACGGCTTGTCGAAGACGATGCGCACCACACGATTGCTGTCAAGCGATGCTGTTTCACTAATGCGCAGTCCAACCGTGTCGTGCGGAAACGCATAGAACTCCAGCGTGGCCGCTGCGGTGAGCGTCACGCTGGTGGTGTCCCACGCCTCAAGCGGGTCGAGATCGCGATTGGTGTTTTTGTCCGTAAACGCACGAATCAGGTACGGTCCTGGTGGCACAAAACTGAGATCGTAGCGACCAATCGAATCGGCGAGCACTTGATACGTCGTGCTGTCTTTGGCAATCGCTTCCACGACCGCCTTGGGTGCGCTCGCGCCAGCGATCCAGTCGAATACGACGCCGGTGATGTGCGTCTGCGGAATCGCGCCGCCGGTACTGAAGACAACACGGATGACCGAGTCAATCGCATTCCCGCGCAAGTCGGCGATGCCGGGGTTGAGCGTAACGGCGTACACTGTGTTCGGTTTCCATCCCTTGCTTGGACGGATCGAGACGCGCGTGCGTCCCCAGTCCACCTCGGGTCGCCCGGCCTTCGGACTGATGAACACCAACGACTGCAGGTCGCTGGCGCCGCGTGGGGTTTCAGCAACGACTTCATCAAACTGGATGACAACCGACTTGGGCTTTACACCGACGGTGCCATCCGTCGGCAACGCGGAGACCACCAGCGGTGCGTCAAGATCTTCCGGGCCACCAGGCGGCACAGAAATGTTGGCGCACGCAACAGCGGTCATCGTGGACGCAATGACTCCGCACAACACGCTGATGTGAACGATGCGCCTCATTCGCCCAACGCTGACAATTTCGCTTTCATATGCGCCAGACGTGCGCGCCACTCTGCCGCCTTTGCCTGCTCAGCGGCGACGAGTTCCGGTGGTGCTTTGGCGGTGAACTTTTCGTTGGCCAAACGACCGTCGAGCGCCGTGAGCTGTCGGTCCAGTTGCTCAATCTCCGTGGTCAGGCGCCGCCGTTCTTTTGCGACGTCAATCATGCCCGCCAGCGGTACCACCAATTCGGCACCGCCGGACAACGCGATGCGCGACGCCACGCCCGATGGTGCTACGCCCGCGATCGTTGCTCGCGTGCGCGACAGGCCACCGATCGTTTCCAGTTGTGGCGAGAGTGCCTGCGCCGCATCGCCCTCCGCAACAATCACCGCGTCGACCCAAACACCTGGTTGCACATTGTATTCGGCGCGCACGCGGCGAATCACTTGCACGATCTCGCGTGCCGGTTCGAACGCATCGCTATCCAACGCGTGTGGCAGCCCGCTCCGTGGCCACGACGCCGTTGCCAGCAATGCGCCCGGCAACGTCTGCGGCAATTTCTGCCACAACGCTTCTGTGATGAACGGTACCATCGGATGCAGCAGTCGGAGCGCCCCGTCAAATGCATGAGCAAGCACCGCGCGTGCAACTTCTCGGTCCACGCCCTCTGCGGCGAGGCGTGGTTTGACAGACTCGAGATACCAGTCGGCCAGCTCCGTCCAGACGAAGCGTCGCGCCGCTTCCGCATACTCGGAGAGACGCAACCCTCGACCCTTTTCGGCGGCTGCCCACACGCCAGCGGAGAGCGGACGAGCGGGACCAAGCGCGGCGTCACAGTCAATCACCGCCTGATCGAGTCGCGCGAGAATCCAATGGTCCGACGCGCGTAGTGCGTCGTGCGGGATCGTGTCCACGGACTGCACGGCGTCATCACCAACGCGGGACAGCAGGAAGCGACCAATGTTCCAGAGTTTGGTGCAGAAGTTGCGACCCGGAGCGAACGATTTGTCGAGGTCTTCGGGATCGAGCATGACATCAACACCGAGTCCCAGACCCGACACCATCGTCCACCGCAAGGCGTCAGCGCCGTACAGCCGCACCACATCGAGTGGATCGATCCCGTTGCCAAGCGACTTCGACATTTTGCGATGCTGCATGTCGCGCACCGTGCCATGGAGATAGACCGTGTGAAATGGTGTTTCCCCAAGGAACCAACATCCGGCCATCACCATTCGCGACACCCAGAAGAACAAAATTTCCGGCGCCGTGACCAACACGTCGCCCGGATAGAACGCCTTCATGTCAGCGGTGTCCCCTGGCCAGCCGAGTGTTGAGAACGGCCACAGCCAGGACGAAAACCAGGTGTCGAGGACGTCGTCATCCTGATGTACGTCGCCGCCACAGGTTGGGCAGGAGGTGACGTCCGTGCGAGCAACGATTGGTGTGCTGGTGCCCGATGTGTCCGTGCACGCGTCGCAGTACCAGACCGGTATGCGATGGCCCCACCAGATTTGACGCGAGATATTCCAGTCGCGAATGCCTTCCAGCCAGTTGACGTACACCGCTTCCCACCGATCGGGCAGAATGCGCAGTCGACCATCGCGCAACACCTGCAACGCTTTGTCCGCCAGCGGCTTCATGCGGACAAACCACTGGTCGGACAAACGCGGCTCGACCACCGTATCGCAGCGATAGCAG
>JAYSVL010000151.1:0-2345 GCA_043718595.1 Gemmatimonadaceae bacterium | reverse complement strand
GTTGCTCGATTCCTTCCCGCGCGTGAGCACCGACGCACAACGACGTCTCGACACACTCGGCGCACAGTTCGCCACAGTTGTGCTGCGCGAGTTTGGGGCATCGCCGGAGGCGGCGCCACTGGTTCGCGCGTTGGCACAGCAGCAAAGAACACGACTCGCTTCGAGCCCTGGACTTGCCGACTCCGCGGTGTTGGCGCACGCCATTGCATATGCGTTGGCGATGACGGGATCGCTCACCGCGCGTGACGCCGAGGCGTTGACGTTTCCCGAACGCGCGCAGGCGGCACAAGGTGGGCTCTTGCCTTCGGCCGCCGTGACTGCGGAAGGGCGGCGGCTCATTGTCGCGCAGCCAACCGCGGGCGCGGCAGCGTTTGGCCTCTTCGCTGCAGAGCGGGACACGACGTCGCTGCGCCTGCTGGAACGTGCCTTCGATTCAGTAGACGCGTCAGCTCGTGCGGCGTCGCGATCTTCGCAGTACGGCGATCTTGTGCGTGCGTGGATCGCGTTTGCGCGCGGCGACTCCGTTGCCGCGTTGCGCGGTTTTCTCGCGCTGCCGATGTCGGTGTGCAACGGGTCCCCATGCGCGGCGACGACCGTTGCACGGCTATTGATAAATGCCAAGCAGGACAACGAGGCAGCTCGTGTGCTGGATCGCTGGCTTTCGGTCGGCATGACACTGTTGGTCGGGCCACCGAACATGCTGCGCCGTGCTGAACTGGCGGAGCGTGCGGGTGATCGCGCCTTGGCGAACGTGTGGTATCGACGCGTGATGGCGCAGTGGGGATCTGCTGACGCGTCAGTACTGTCAACGGTGCAAGCGGCCCGTGACGGCGCGAAGCGGACGGCGTCGCCGTGAACGCGTTGCTCCGCTCGAGCGTCCGTGCGCGTCGACTATCGCTGCTGCTGATGCTCGCCGGCTGCATGCGCAGCGGAACCGATGCGTTGTCGCCGGTAACGAGTGCGCCGATTGATGAGCGCGACGTGTATCGCAGCGCATAATCCGTCGCCAGCTCGTTCTCACTCGTTGGTGGATATCGGCTGCAGGCGGACTTTGCGTCGGAAGGACTCGCGGTTGTGGCCGACGCAGACGGGTACGCGACCCAGGTGGTTGGAGGCGCAAACGCTCAACAGGGCGCGCTGCATGTGTACGATCTGGCGGTGCCACCAGGCATCGGCATGAATGCCAACGGTTATCCCGTGCTCACGGCAGCGCGAAGTTGGCGCGTCGCCGACCTCTTTCCGCGGTGGATGAGCGGTCAAAATCTGCGTGACGTGACCGCAGTGCGAACGAGCAGCGGCTATCAACTCGCCGGTCTCGGTCGGGTGTACTACAACACGTCACCACGCGCGACTACGCAGATCAATGTGCGTGAGATCGTGAACGACGGCACGCAGCTTGGCGCGACGCGCGAGATCGCGGTCGATCTTCCGGAGCAGGAGTTTTCCGGATTCATCAAACACAGCGCGCCGGAACGCGACTTGCTTGCAATCGGCGCTGGTGCGTACGACTCGGGCCAAGGCTCCGTGGCGGGGTTGAGTTATGCGGTGCGCGAGTCCACCGGAACATGGACACGATTGTTGCGTCCACCGGGTTTTGGTGACGTCGCCTCCCCGCGTCTTCCGCGAGACACGCTGTACAGTTGTCCGGATGGCACGAGCTGGGTGTGTGTGTCGCCGAGTGGAGGGAAAGGTGTCTGGTCCACCGAGCGCATCGGCGGAGGCGGCGTGCGATACGGCGACAACGTCATGTTTATCCCAACGCTTGGATATGGTGATCGTCGCTACAGTCGGCAGAGCTACACGTTTGGCGATGCGTCGCTCGATCAGAGCGTGGTCTATTTTTTCCGCGTGAACGCGTCGACGGGTGCGGTAGCGTTCGCGTCCTTTGACAAGTGGATTTATGCTGCGGCCGGAGAGCCAGTGATTGGCGTGGCGCTTGGGCGCGTGCGCGGTGTCAGCGGTCTCTGCCTGTTTGTCGTGAAGTCGATGGCGTGGCGCGCCGGGGCGTACCAGGATGGATCGGTGCTCCAGGTCTTTCGGATTACGGGGCGGTGAGCGCGCTGCAATGTCAAGCCGCCCACGGCTCCGTCCCATGTTGAATTCCGCTCGCGATCGACCGAGTCTTTGGGACTCCTGGCCATAAGTCGTGACCACTTGCGCGATCGGGCCGTCGAAAGTTCCTTTTGCTGTCCCGAATATTTACCGAACCGTCTTCAGGAGCGAACGTATGACCCCTCCACCCGATGCTGCTGGTCGCGACCCGATCGCCATGCTGTACCCAGAGCTTGACGCGGAACTCGCGGTCACCCGGTCAATCCTCGCCATTGTGCCATGGGAGCAAGCGG
>JAYSVL010000016.1:0-8623 GCA_043718595.1 Gemmatimonadaceae bacterium | reverse complement strand
CTGGGCGGCGTGTGGGAGCGATGGTTTGGCGTGACGATTGCGCACGCACCGCTACAGCTTGTGGGTATGCTCTGGATGCTAGTCACCGCGTGGTGGGTGCGCACGCACTGGGACGATGCCGTCGTGCGGCGTTTGCTGATCGCGTCGCTGCTGCTGTTCGTGGTGGCGTTCAATCACATGGCCGAAGCGCCGTCGTTCGTGATTGCCTTCACGGGCATTGGCATTTGGTGGTCAGTGTTGCCGCGCGCACGGTGGCGCGATACGGTCGTGATCGTCATCTGGCTGCTCGGTTCCGTGACGTCCACCGATATTGTACCAAAGCACATTCGTCTCGACTGGATCGTCAACTATCGCGTCAAGGCACTGCTGACCGTGGCCGCGTGGGGCGTCTTGCAATACGACCTGCTGATGCGCCTGCGCCGCGTTAGCCTTTGGCCAGTCGGGTCAGCGCTGCCCTGACGAGCACCGATACGTCGCCCGTCACCCCATGTTCGACGGCACCACGTACGGCGCGATCGGCCTCACTTGGCGTGTAACCCAACGAGAGGAGTGCGCGCATGGCGTCATCAGACACGGCACTCTTGGCGCCACCGGTCGCGGGAGCGCCGCCAACCGTGTCCATCTTGTCGGCGAGATCGAGAATGAGCTGCTCTGCCTTCTTGCGACCGACGCGCGGCACACGCATTAACGTTGTCACGTCACGCTCGCGCAACGCGCGGACCACGCGTTCGGCGGTGAGCGACGACAGAATGCCAAGAGCCAACGCAGGACCGACGCCTTTCGCGATCAGCAGGCGCTGAAACACGGCGCGTTCGTACGTCGAGCCAAAGCCGTACAGGTGCCACGCGTCTTCGCGCACCGACAAGTGCGTGTGCAACGTCACCGCATGCCCCTCACTTGGCAGCGCCTCGAACACGGAGAGCGGGATGAGGCATTCGTACGCAATACCACTGGCCGTCATGATCTCGACCCGATCAAGGTCACGCGCGACAAGCGTGCCGGAGACCTGGGCAATCATCGTCGCACACCTGCAACGGGTCGCGCGCCTGCGACCGCGATGCTCGGAAGCGAGGTTGCGAGACAGGCGCAGAGCGCCGCTGCAACGCCATCAGCGGCGTCGGCGGGTTGCGGCGCATGCTTGAGTCGCAACAAGCTGGTGATCATGTACTGCACTTGCGCCTTGGTTGCCGCGCCGGTTCCGGTAACGGCCTTCTTGATTTCGGCCGGCGGGTATTCGCGGATTTCGAGTGATGCGCGTTGTGCGGCGAGCAAAATGACCCCACGTGCGTGTCCGAGGACTACCGTGGTTCGCACGTTTCGCGCATAGAACACGTCTTCCACGGCCACGACGTCGGGACGGTGTCGTAGGATCAGTTCGGCGACGCCGTCATGAATGTCCTGCAGCCGCGCCGGTAGTGTGTCGCGGGCGTTGGTACGAATCACGCCGCATTCTACCAGCGTAGCCGTCCGTCCGTCCATCGACACGACGCCATACCCGGTGACGGCGGTACCCGGATCGATCCCGAGAACAAGACGCGGGCGCAGCGGAGACACGGACAGGCCGGCGCCTTGCTGCGTTATCACGCGATCACGCCTGTTCCAACGCGTCGTCGTCCATTTCGAAGTTGGCGTCCACTTTCTGTACGTCATCCAACTCCTCAAGCGCATCGAGCAACTTCATGAGTTGCGTTGCTGCGGTACCTTCCACGCGCACCGAGTTCTTGGGCACCCACGCGAGTTCGGCGTCGGACACTTTGTAGCGTTGCGCCTCGAGCGCCTCCTTGACGCCGTGCAGCGCGCCGGGATCTGTCGTGATGACAAACACCTCATCCTCGCGCACCACATCGTCAGCACCGGCCTCAAGGGCCGCTTCGATCAGCGTGTCTTCGTTCACCCGTTCACCGTCCACCGTCATCTGTCCCTTGCGGTCGAACATGTAGGCGACGGAGTTGGTGGCGCCCATGTTGCCATTGTTGCGCGAGAGCTTGAGTCGCACATCGGCGACGGTGCGCGTGGGGTTGTCGCTGACCGTCTGGATCATGATGGCGACGCCCCCGGGACCGTACGCTTCGTACAGTGCGTCGACATAGTCCACGCCTTCCAGTTCGCCGGTACCCTTTTTCACCGCGCGATCGATGTTTTCCTTGGGCATGGATACCGCTTTCGCGTTGTCGATCGCCGTGCGCAGTCGCGGGTTGCCGCCCGGGTCACCGCCGCCAAGTTTGGCCGCCATGGTGACTTCGCGGATGAGCCGCGTGAACAGCACACCGCGCTTTTTGTCGGTGGCAGCCTTGGCGCTCCGGATGTTCTTCCATTTACTATGACCAGCCATGCTTCCTCTCGAAAACGTTCGGCGTTCGCCTCATGGCGACGCGCTGGGCGAAATATGAGGAGGCGTCGCGCAATCGAGAACCGTTGCGCGAGTGAGGCCGCGATACTAGCGCTCGGGGTCGAGTACGTCCTCAAAGCGCAGCCATTTGGCAAAGAAATACAGGTCGGCGTAACCCAGCGCACCGTCGCGGTGTTTGAGCACGATCAGTTCAGTCGCGCCGGCGACGCCAAGGTCGGTGTCGTACATGTCTTCCCGAAAGACTCCCAGCACCACATCCGCGTGCACACCAACGGCGCCGCACACGCCGAAATCTGTCAGGCGCGGTCGACGGTTTGGTCGTTGCCGATCCATCAGGGGCAAGTGGGCCAGCAACACGAGGGCGATGTGGCGGTCGAGCGCGAGGCGTTTGAGTGTCAGTACGATCCAGGCCAGGGACTCGTCCCGTCGCTCACCTTGGCTGAGCAATGCCTCAAGTCCGTCCACGATCACCAATGATGCGTCGGGGAGACTATCCAGCGCTCGCTCCACATCGGCGATACCGTGCGCCGAAATCCGTTCGACTACCGGCGCGTAGTCGCGCAGGGTCACCGCAGCGGCGGCCAGTCGCGTCCGTTCGTCGTCGTCACTGACGCCCGTGCGCAGGGATTCGAGCGGTACACGAGCCCCGATCGACAGAGCGCGCTCGTACACGCGGTCGACGGTCACTTCACCCGTCAACAACAGCGCCCGCGTTGCACAGCGGAGGGCGATACCAAGGGCGAGGGCTGAGGTTCCGGCGCCATCGTCGCCGCCAAGCACAATCAGATCGCCGCGACGAAACCCGCCACTAATCGCGCGATCAAGCGACGGGAAGCCACTGCGAATGACATCCGGTGGCGTGTCGCCTGCGCGCGTACGCTCAACGCGGGACACGAGACGCGACAACGGCGAGATGTCGTGCGTATTCACCCTGCGATCACGGTGACACGACCAGCTGTCGCGCGAGCTGTTCCAGCTCCTGTACGGCAGCGCCGTCCAGATAGGAACTGGTCGCCGCGACGACGCTGCGAAGTGCCGTCGCCACTTGTGATGCGGTGCCCGCGGTCGCATCGACACATCGGGTGAGCGGCGCCCGCGTTGTACCAGGCAGTGCGAGCGAGGCGAGCCAGATCTTCGCCTGCGAAATGCGCGCGGCGCGTTCAGGTTGTGCGAGATCGCTGCGCATGCTGTCAGCGAGATGCGCGACCATCAACGCTGCTAACGCCGCCTCGCGTCCACCGCCAAGCGGCAGCCTGCCGGCACGCGCTGCCAACGCGGGGAAGGGAAAGCCGAGCGGCTCAAGACTGTAGGGAAGCGAATCGACGGTCACGCGGCGAATCTAGCATCCTGCAACAGAAGCGACACGGTCCTTTGGTTTACGCACCCCACACAGCGCGTTGCTGGACCGCCATGCTGCAATTCGGGTACCTTTCGTTTCATATGGCGCAACCAGGAAAATCGATTTTGTGGGTGGACGACGAGGCAGAACTCCTCGAACCACACCGCATCCTCCTCACCGATAAGGGATTTCGCGTCGAAACCGCCACCAACGCGGACGACGCGCTGGAGTTGCTGCGACGGAAGCCGTACGACCTCGTGTTGCTCGACGAGCAGATGCCAGGCACACGCGGGCTGGACGCCTACAAGGGGATTCGCGAACTCGCACCGACCATGCCCGTTGTGATGGTGACCAAGAGCGAGGAGGACGCGACACTCAAGGAAGCGATTGGCGCGAACGTGCGTGAGTACCTCGTCAAGCCGGTCACGCCACGTCAGGTGCTGTCGGTCATCACCCGCATACTCGACGGGCCCCTGATTCGCTCGCAGGCGCTGGCACGCGCGTTTGTTGAGCGCTTTCGCGCGATTGAGGCGGACCGCTACGCTGGCCTGGACTGGCGCGGCTGGATTGAGCGATTCGCTGAATTGATGCGCTGGGATGTGGACCTCGCCAACGCCGGAGAACTCGGGCTGCACGAGTCGTTACGCGGACTCTATCCCGATATGCACCGCGAGTTCGCCAAGTTCATGAAGACGGAATATCCGCGGTGGCTGCGCTCACTCGAAGGTGATCGGCCGCCGCTGTCGGTTGATGTGGTCGCCGAGTTCGTGCTGCCGGTGCTCGCGCGCGACAAGAAAGCGATCTTCATCGTCATTGATTGCCTGCGCGTCGATCAGTGGCGTGTGCTTGAACCGCTGCTGGCGTCGCTCTTTGACGTGGAGACGACGCACTACTTCTCCATTTTACCGACCGCCACGCCGTACGCACGGAACGCCCTCTTTAGCGGCCTGTTCCCGGGTGAGATTGCGGCGCGATTTCCCGATTGGTGGGGCGAGCGTGATGACGAATCGCTCAATGCGCATGAGCGTGACCTGCTTGTGGCACATTTGGAGGAGTTGCAAGTCAAGGCGCAGGTGCGCTACCAAAAAATTACCACTACCGCCGACTCCGACGACCTTGAGCGACACTTGCCAGGCGCTATTGCGGGCGAAGGTATTCACGCCTTCGTGTTCAATTTTGTTGATCTGCTGACGCACGGCCGCAGTGAGTCGATGATTCTGTTCGAGGTCGCGCGCGATGAGATCGCGATGCGTGCGCTGGCCAAGCAGTGGTTCGAAAGGTCGTCTATTTTCTCGCTGCTCAAGGAAGCGTCGCGCCGGAATATCTCGGTGATCGTGACGAGCGATCATGGTGCCCTGCATTGCAACACACCAGCGACGGTGTTTGCCAAGCGTGATGCCACGGCCAACCTGCGCTACAAATTTGGCGAGGACATCAGGGCCGAACGGAGCGAGCAGGCGTTGATGTTTAGCAACGCGGACGACCTGCGGTTGCCGCATCGCAGCGCGGGCAGCAACACGCTACTCGCGGCAGGCGACACGTTCTTTGTCTATCCCACCAAGTTGCGCGAGTACCAAAGTCGCTATCGCGGCAGTTTCTTGCACGGTGGCGTCACGCCGGAAGAGTGCATCCTGCCGGTGGCCTTGCTCACGCCCAAGCGGTGATGTGGCCGTGCGCGCGCATGCGCGTGCCTAAGTGCCGGCGCGTGCGGGTACACATGCACGGCACGTACGCACGAGCGTACGTATGAGCGAAATGACTGTCACTGGCGCACATCGCGTCGCCACGCCGCAACTGTGGGCGCGACTCTGGTCGTTCGTGCGCCCACATCGTGGCAAACTAGCTGGAGTGGTGGCCCTCAACGCCGTCGCCGCGATTGCCGACGTCTTCTCGTTTACGCTGCTCATACCGTTTCTCAACGCGCTCTTTGACAAGGCGGAGATCATCCCGCCGACCGGGTTTATTGGCACGTTACTGAACACGACGATTGGCATGCTCCTCGTGCCGGGCGACAAGATGGCGTCGCTCCGCAACGTCATCCTCGTTGTGCTGCTCGCCGTCACGATCAAGAACGCACTCGTCTGGCTTGGTGGACAAATTGGCGTCGCGCTGCAGGAGTATGTCGTGCGCGATTTACGTGACCGGCTCTACGCGCACTTGCTGCGCTTGCCGCTGCCATGGTTTACCCGTAACAAAGTTGGGCAAATCATTTCGCGTGTGCTCAACGACACCAACAACGCAAAAACAGTCGTCACCGAACTCGTCACACGATCGATGTGGTCGGCAGCACAAGTCATCTTCACGGTCGTCGGGATGTTCCTGCTGTCGTGGAAGCTCTCGCTCGCAGCCATTGTCGTTGCACCGCTCACCATTGGCGCCCTGCAACCCGTCCTCCGCAAGCTGCGTCGCGGCTACCGCACACTCGGCAACGATCAGGGCGAAATCACGAGTTTGGTGCAAGAAGTTGTCAGCGGCGTGCGACTCATCAAGTCGTACGGCGCCGAGCCGAGAGAGGAAGCGCGCTTTGTCTCGCGTAACGCAGCGTTCGCGCGAGGTTACGTGCGCATCGGTCGGCTGTCCATGCTGTCCGGGCCCGTCACCGAAACGCTCGGCACGTTCACCGCCGTGGCCATCCTGTGGTTTGGCGCGCACCTCGTGCTGATTGAAAAGACGCTGGGCGATTCGGAACTGATCGTCTTTCTGATCTGGGTGATGCGCCTGTTGCAGCCGCTGAAGCAGCTCTCTCAGGTGCAACCGGCCGCGCAGCAATCGCTCGCCAGCGCGGAGCGTCTGTTCGAAATCCTGGACGCTCCGGCGGAAACTGCGCTCGATCGCGGAACCATACACGCGCCCACGTTCAACGACGCACTGGCGTTTGCACACGTCTCTTTCGCGTACGAGGGTGGTGATGATGCGCTGAGCGACGTGTCTTTCTCCGCGCGGAAGGGAGAGATTGTCGCGTTGGTTGGGGCAAGTGGCGCGGGCAAGTCCACGCTGGTCGACCTGCTGCCGCGATTTGTTGAGCCAACAAGCGGACGCATCACGCTCGACGGCGTCGACCTGCGTGACGTTACGCTGAGCGCTTTGCGCGAGCTCACCGGGATCGTGAGTCAAGACACGGTGCTGTTCAATGATTCGGTGCGGGCCAACGTCGCGTTTGGCCGCGTGGCGGCGACGCAGGCACAGCTTGATGCAGCGGCGACGGCGGCAAACGCACTGGGCTTTATTCGTGCACTGCCGAATGGGTGGGAAACGAACCTTGGGGAACGCGGCACGCGACTGTCGGGCGGACAACGGCAACGGTTGGCGATCGCTCGCGCATTATTGTCCGATCCACCAATCCTGATTCTCGACGAAGCAACGTCGGCGCTTGATGCCGAATCAGAACGCCTGGTGCAGGAGGCCATCGACCGCCTGCTGGTGGGTCGCACGGTGTTTGTCATCGCGCACCGGTTGAGCACCATTCAGCATGCGGATCGCATTCTCGTGCTTGATCACGGGCGTCTGGTGGAACAGGGCACACATGACTCGCTGCTCGTGCGCAGTGGCGCGTACGCGCGTCTGCACGCGATGCAGTTTGGTCGCCGTGCTGAGGCGCCCGAAGTAGCCGTATGAGTGTTCCCACGCCAACGTCGCGATTGCGCGCCGATCGTCGGGCATGGTTTGGCGTTGCGGTGGTCGCCGCGCTGGTCATCGTCGCCGCCCTCGCGCCGTTGTTTGCACGCTTTGAACCATCGCGCATCAACCTCGAATTGGCGTTGCGAGCGCCGTCGCAGACCCATTGGCTCGGCACCGATGCGCAAGGACGCGATGTCTGGTCGCGTTTGGTGTACGGCGCGCGCGTCTCGCTGGTAGTGGGATTGGCGTCACAGGGCGTGTCGCTGGCTATTGGAGTGCTGCTTGGGCTCGTGGCTGGTTATCGCGGACGTTGGATTGACGAAGTGATCATGCGTCTGGCTGACGTGACACTGGCTTTTCCGTCACTCTTGCTGTTGATCGCGATGGCAGCCGCGTTTGAGCCATCGTTGACGGTGGTGTGCGTCGTGATTGGTGTGGTGGGATGGGCCGGCATGGCCCGTCTCGTGCGCGGGCAGGTGCTGGTGGTGCGCGAGCTGGAATACGTGCAGGCGATGCGCGCGATTGGCGCAAAAGATTGGCGAATTCTGGCGCGTCATGTGTTGCCGAACGTCATTGCACCGGTGGTGATTGCAGCCACGCTGGGCATTGCCGGCGCGATCATGGCGGAGGCCGCGCTCTCCTTTCTCGGGCTCGGCGTGCAGCCGCCAACACCAAGCTGGGGCTCGATGATCGCCGACGGACGCGACTTGTCGCAGTTGCGATCTGCCCCGTGGACCTCACTCGCGCCCGGATTCGCCATCGGACTTGCTGTTCTTGCTTTCAACTTGCTTGGTGACGCACTCCGCGATGCACTTGACCCGCGTGGTGCTGTCGCACTCAACCTCTGACTGACGCAAGCCCTATGTCTTTCGACACACCGTTTGACGCCGCGAGTTTGCGTGCACGCGAGTTCGCCTGGATGGATCGCGACGGCACGACTTACCTCAATGCCGCGTCCACCGGCCCGTATCCGGCCAGTGCGGTGGCTGTCGCCGACAAGTGGGCACGCATGCGCAGTACGCCGCATGAACTGACCCTGCCGATCATGCAGGACGCGGCACGAACGGCGCGTGTGCAGTTCGCGCAGCTCGTTGGCGCGCACGAAGACGAAATCGCGCTGATGCCCAACACAACGTATGGCCTCAATCTGGCGGCGCGCGCGCTGCCGTTGCGTCCGGGCACGATTCTCACCTACGACGGTGAGTTTCCGAGCTGCGTCTATCCGTTTCAGGCACTCGCGTCGCGTGGTGTGTCGCTCGAACTGGTGCCACGCGTCAACGGCTTGCCGGATGAAGACACGCTCGTGGCGAAGATCG
>JAYSVL010000150.1:0-6796 GCA_043718595.1 Gemmatimonadaceae bacterium | reverse complement strand
GCGGTGGCGCATTAATTCGGGGTCTTGATGTGCTCCTCAGTCAAGAGACGGGATTGCCGATCCACGTTGATGAGGACCCGCTCACCTGCGTCGTTCGCGGCACAGGCAAGATCCTCGATGACGAGGCAAAGTACTGGTCCGTCCTGACCACCTGAGCGCGTCGTGGCACGGGCTGTTCGTCGTGGAGGGCGATGGGACACGGGTTTGATGGCGGCGTGCGTAACTCTATCTGTCACGGCGCTGGTGATGCCACGTACCTCACGCGACGCAGTGGCCACCGCACTTCGCGGCAGTGTCTTTGCCCCGCTTGTTGCGCTTGAGAGTCGTGCGGTTGGCATACGTGCCGCGATCGCGTCCCGCAGTGACGTGTTGCAAGTGCGCGGTGATGTCGCATTGCAAGCGCTTTCGACCCGTCGCGTGCTCGATGAAAACGCGACGTTGCGTGGTCTGATCGGTCTTGGCGCGAGACTGCAGGACGGATTCGTTGCGGCGGACGTTTTGCCCTCGCGAGGTGCTGGGGATTCGCGCACGCTGCGCCTGAACGTCGGGACAGCGGCTGGTGTGGTTCCGTACTCTGCTGTGGTTACCGCCGACGGGTTGGTTGGCATGATCCTGAGCGCTGACGAACAGACCAGCGTTGCGATGACGTGGGCCGATCCCGATTTTGCGGTGAGTGCCGTGAGCGTTGATCAAGGCGCGCTCGGCATTGTCAAACCGCATCTTGGCGGTGGTGTGGAACGATGGTTGCTCGAACTGCGTGGTGTGCCGTTTCGCTCGAAGCTGGACACGGGCACGGTGATTGTCAGCTCCGGTCTCGGCTCTACGTACCCGCGCGGCATCAATATCGGCACAGTGCTTGGCGAAATCGCGACACCAGAAAAGTGGGCACGCACCTATCTGTTGCGGCCAGCGGTGCTGCCCGCGTCGATCGGGCCGGTGTTGATCATGTTGCCGCAACGCGCTGCGCGTGGCGTCAACCACGTGTGGAGCAATGTGACATCGGCCGACAGTGCCGCGCGCGCGATTGCGGCGGTTGGTGACTCGATCGCTCGTCGTGCCGCGCTTGATGAACTCTCGGCGCGTCGCGCAGCGCTCGATTCGGCGGCACTTGATTCGGCGGCGGTTTTCAGCGCGCCGCGCGACCCGGCGCGAGTCCCGGTTCGCGCGCCTCGCACGGACAGTGCCGAGAAGAAGCCGATCCGGCCAGATACGCTTCGCGCGCGACCGCCTGCCGGACCACCACCGGTGGCCGTTCGCAGTGGGCCGCCACCTGCCGCGCCGTGAGTCGACCACAGCCATCGTCAGGTGTGGCGTCGGTGCTGCCGGTGTTCGTTGGATTCGCCGTGTTGGTTGCCGCACATTTCGGGGTGCGCCCGCTCTTCAGCAATCGCGTGTCCGTGGACTTCCTGGCCATTGCGGTGCTGTTTGTCGCCGTGCGCTTGCGGCCTGGCGCGGCAGCACTGGTCGGCTTTGTCACTGGTATGACGATCGATGCGTTTGCCCCAAGTACCTTTGGTGCGGCCGCACTGGTGTTGTCGTGCATTGCCTTTACGGCGTCATGGACGAAGGCGGTCTTTTTCGCCGAACACATCGCGTTGACTGCTGCGTTTCTTTTTGTTGGCAAGTGGGCGTTCGACGTAGGGTATTTGCTGATGAGCGGAGGGAGCCGTGGCGCCGATCTGATGGTACAGTTACTCATCTGGGCACCGCTCTCTGCGGCAGTGACCGCGCTGCTTGGCGTCCTGCTGGTTTCGATGTTCCGACCGCTCCTGCGACCGGGCTGACCGAATGAGTCTGCATCCCAACGAAGTGCTGCGCCGGGCACGCGTTGCGCGCGCTCTGCTGGTCATTTCGTTCACCGTGCTCGCGGCCGCATTCTTTCGCACGCAGGTCCTGGAAAGCGCGTCGTACGTGCAGTTGGCTGAGAATAACCGACTACGCGAGGTGCCACTGCCGGGTTCGCGCGGGATTATCTACGATCGCACGGGCGAGATCATTGCCGAGAATTTGCCGGGTTATTCGGTGTCCATTCTCAGTCCGACGGAAGACTCGCTGCGACTGGCGCTCGTGGGTTTGACGCGCATTGTACCCATCGATTCTGCACAACGCGAGTTTATTGTGCGTCGGTTCCGGCGCGCGCCACTTCGGCCGGCCGTGATTTTTGGTGATGCGTCATTCGAGGTGATTTCCGCACTCGAAGAACGACGCGTCGAATTTCCCGACTTGATTATTCAGAGCGCCCCAAAGCGCTACTATCCCGATGGCGAGGCCATGGCGGCTGTCGTTGGGTACACTGGCGAAATCTCCGAGCAACAGCTGGCATTACCAAAGTTTGCGACGTACAAGGCCGGTCAGCAGGTTGGCCGCGCCGGGCTGGAACAACAGTACGAAGCGCAGCTGCGTGGCAAAGAGGGTCGACGCTTCGTTGAGGTTGACGCGCGCAATCGCGTTGTGCGCGATGCCGGCGTGCGCGCTGAGGAGCAACCAGAGGCGCCACCGCCGTTGCGGACGAATCTTGACCTCGACCTGCAGCGGTTTACACACGCCTATTTTGGCGACTCGTTGCGCGGTGCGGTGGTAGCGATGAATCCCAAGACCGGCGGCATTCTCGCGTTGTACAGTGCGCCAACATATGACGTGAATCGTTTTGTCGGCGGCGTGACGACCAGTTACTACCAAGGATTGCTCGATGATCCGCATCGGCCGCTGATCAATCGTGCGCTCACCGGACAGTATGCTCCGGCGTCGACATTTAAGTTGGCCACAGCCGTTATTGGGCTGCAGCGTGGGCTCGTGACGATGGACACGCGTATGCCGCAGCGGTGCACCGGTGGATACTATCTCGGGCGCGTGTTTAAGTGCTGGGAGAAGGACGGCCACGGCGACCTGACGCTGGCGCAAGCGATCGCCAAGTCCTGTGACGTGTACTTTTACCAACTGGGACTGAAGATCACGCTCGCCAATCTGCTGGCGGGTGGTGTATCGCTCGGCTTTCAGGATAGCACTGGCGTTGACCTTCCTGGCGAGACGCGACCCATCTGGCCAGAGAGCGTCAAGTATTTCAACAAGCAGTATGGACCGCGAGGCTGGAATGCATCGGTGGTGCTGAGTCTTGCCATTGGGCAGGCCAACAATGCGCAGACGCCGCTGACCATGGCTCGCTTTTACTCCGCGTTGGCCACCGATGGCGCCGCGCCTCAACCGCAGATTGTCGCACAGTCGGCAGCGCGAAAGCAGATTCTCAATCTCAACCCCGCACAACTGGAAGGATTACAGTTAGCGTTGGCGGATGTGGTGACGCGCGGCACCGCGGCCGGTGCGCAGGTGCAGGGGCTGACGATTGCAGGCAAAACGGGCACGGCGCAGGTTCCGCCGCATCCCGACAATGCGTGGTTTGTGGGATACGCGCCGGCTATGAATCCGGAAATCGTCATCGCCGTGATGATCGAGGAGGGCCTGCACGGGTCGCGCGCCGCGCGTGTGGCGACGAAACTTCTCGAGCGCTTTCTCAAGAAGAAGCTCGCCTTAAATATTCTCACGCCTGACTGATTATGTCGCGCGCACTTCGTCGTCAAAGCGTCGACTATCCACTGCTCGTACTCGCGCTGATTCTCAGTGTCTTCGGCGTTGCGATGGTATTTTCTGCCGGCCAGACAGATGTTCCGTCGAGTTTTGTCGCGCACGCGTGGCGACGGCAGCTCTTGTGGTTTTCGGTGTCGTTGTTGGCGTGTTGGACGGTGACGCGCGGCTCCGTGCGGTTAATTGAGTGGAGTGCATGGCCGCTGTACGTCGTGTCGTGTGCGCTGCTCGTGCTGGTGTTGTTCTTTGGAACTGGTGCGGGCACGGCAGCCAGTGTGAAGGGGTGGCTCACCATCGGCGGTACGCGTGTGGGCCAGCCGGCAGAGTTGGCAAAACTCGCGACGACGCTGATGCTGGCGCGCGTGTTGGCCGCACAACGGGACGGCGCGCGATCGTTGTTTGATTTGTGGCGACCTCTCGCCGTGATCGCCTTGCCATGGGTGCTCGTCATGGCGCAGCCAGACCTCGGCACTGGCATTGTTTTCATCGGTATCTGTTTTGCCATGTTGTTCTGGGCCGGCGTGCCGTGGCCGCTCCTGCTGATGCTGGCGAGTCCCGGAGTAAGCCTTATTCTCGCGTTCAGTACGGGCATTTGGGGCGCTTGGTTTTTGATCCTTGTCGCGTTGGTGCTGTGGTACCGTCCGTTTCTCCTGGAAGGCGTACTGCTCGTTGTCGCGAACGTTTCCATGGGTGTGCTGGCGCCGCTCTTATGGGATCAACTCAAACCGTTTCAGCAGCGTCGACTCCTCGTTTTTCTTGACCCATCGTTTGACCCGCACGGTTCGGCATGGAATGTGACGCAGTCGAAGGTTGCCATCGGCTCTGGAGGGCTGACGGGCAACGGCTTCATGCTTGGGAGTCAGAAACGCCTGCAGTTTCTGCCGGCGCGACACACGGACTTCATATTCTCTGTGGTCGGAGAAGAGCTGGGGTTCATTGGTGTATCGGTGGTGCTGGCGCTATTTCTCGCGCTGTTCTTACGCGGCACACGCGTCGCGTCGCGCGCGAATGACTCGTTTCCGAGTCTCGTCGCCTTCGGCTTGGTCGCAGCGTCCTTCATACACGTCACGGTCAACGTGGGCATGACGCTCAACTTGATGCCGATTACCGGCATCCCACTGCCGTTCCTCAGCTACGGTGGTTCATTCCTGTTGGTCACATGGATCGGCATCGCGTTGCTGTTGCGAATCTCTGCCGAAGGACGAGGACAGGCGGATGCGCTCGGGCTGTAGAATTTTCGGGGTTCATTTGGGTTGACCGAACCGCCGAATTGCGGAGACGCAAGGGCTAGCCGTGTCATTGGCGTGAGTCAATCTTTCCCGGCATGGCATGGTTCCGCAAAGAAAAAAAGACGCGATTGCCGCGGCAGGAACGTCTCGAGATCCCACCAGACACGTGGGAGAAGTGCGAGGCGTGCGGGCATACCGACATTCGCGCAAAGTTTATGCGGAATTTCAACGTCTGCCCGGCGTGCGATTTTCATCGACGGCTCCGCGCGTGGGACTACTCGGCCATGCTGCTCGACGAGGGCAGCGCCACTGAGGTGAGTGGCGACCTCAAGTCGGCCGATCCGCTCGGATTTCCAGATTATCCCGGACGTCTGAAGCGGGCGCTGACGAACGCGGGCGACGCGGACGCCATCGTGACCGTGACAGGATTGCTCGAGTCACTGCCGGTTGGCATTGGCATTATGGATTTCGCATTCATGGGCGGCTCCATGGGCTCCGTGGTTGGCGAGAAGATCGCGAGACTCGGGCAACGCTCGCTGGAGAAGAAGCACCCGTTGGTCATCATTTCGGCGTCCGGCGGTGCACGCATGCAGGAGGGTGTGCTTTCGCTCATGCAGATGGCCAAAACATCTGCTGTGCTCTCGCAACTGGCCGAACGGCGGATCCCCTACATCTCCGTCTTGACCAATCCGACAACCGGTGGCGTGAGCGCCAGTTTCGCCATGCTTGGTGATGCGATTCTTGCCGAACCAGGTGCCGTGATTGGTTTTGCGGGACCGCGCGTGATCAAACAGACGCTTGGACAGGATTTGCCGGAAGGTTTTCAGACGGCCGAGTTTCTGCTCGATCATGGGATGGTCGATCAAGTGGTTCATCGGCGCGATCTCCGCACTATTCTGTCACGGCTGTTGCGACACATGACCGGACGCCCCGCCGCCGCGGGTCACGCGCTCGAAGGCTGACGCTGCGCTTGCGTTCTGAGGGTTCGCTGCGCCGGATTCGATGATGGCATCCGACGCAATCCGTCATCGTGACGCGCTCCAGCGCTTGTTTGCGCGTACGGGCGGCGCTTGGCGTCTCGGCCTCGAGCGCATGACGAAACTCATGACGCTCGTCGGCAACCCAGAACTGGCCTACCCCGTGTTTCACGTCGCCGGGACAAACGGCAAAGGCAGCACCGTTGCGACGCTTGATGCCTTGCTGCGTGGCGGTGGTTTGCGGGTGGGGCGGTATACGTCGCCACATCTTGTCGACTTCGCGGAACGTATCGTGGTCGACGGTGCACCAATGCCCGCGACGGCGATCGGCGACTGGCTCACCGAGTGGGAGCCAGAAATGGCACGACTGGGCGCAACGTTTTTTGAAGCCACCACGGCGCTGGCGCTCGCGCACTTCGCATCGGCGCGCGTTGATGTTGCGGTGATTGAAGTTGGCCTTGGTGGTCGACTTGACGCGACGAATATTGTGCAACCCGTTGCAGCAGCTGTCACGCAAATTGGCGTCGACCATGTGGAGTTTCTGGGGAGCAGTCTGGAACAAATTGCGCACGAAAAGGCTGGTGTATTCAAACGTGGGGCGGTCGCCGTCATCGGCGAAGCACGACCGGCGATACGTCAACTGTTGACGGAGCATGCCGTCGCCAGTGGTGCGTCAGCGGTATGGGCTACCGAGGACGCGTGGCGGGTGCGTGACGTGCAAGTCAGCGGCGTGGGGACGCAGTTTGCGCTGGATCTCGACGGATCGACGCGACAGTTGCACACGCCACTGATTGGCGCCTTTCAGGCGCACAACACGGCGGTTGCGGTGGCGATGCTGCACGGTGCCGGTGGTCGGTGGCGAGATATCGCTCACCACGCGGACCAGCATTTGCACGGTGTGCGGTTAGCGGGTCGGTTTCACCGCTGGGGCAGGTGGTTGTTCGATGTGGCACACAACCCGGACGGTGCGGCGACCGTCGCTGCCAATGTGCTCGCCGTTGGAATGCCCCG
>JAYSVL010000149.1:0-6797 GCA_043718595.1 Gemmatimonadaceae bacterium | reverse complement strand
CGATGTATGACGCGCTCCGCGTCTCGAATGTCTGGCAGGTCATCGGTCGAGCATCTCCCGCAATAAGCGTCGCGCACGAAACAGGTGCGCTTTCGAGGTTCCTTGCGCGATGCTGAGATGTTCACTGATCTCAGCGTGGTGATAGCCCTCAATGTCATGCAGCACGAAGACGGCGCGTGCCCCAGGAGGCAGGCGACTAATCGCTTGCTCGAGATCCATCGCGAGCGCCGGATCGTGCGATGATGCCGGCGCGTCTGGTGCGCGCGAGGTTGGCGTAGTGCGCTCCACACGCAGATCTGCGGCGATCATGACGCGAAGGGAGCGTCGACGCTCTCTTCGTTCCGATTCCAGCACCGTGTTCACGGCAACACGATGCAACCATGTCGTGAACGCACACTCGCCACGAAATGAATCGAGCTTCTCCCAGACGCGCACAAACACGTCTTGCACGAGCTCCGCCGCCGCCGTGCGATCGCCCGCGAGACCGACGCACAGCGCGAACACGCGCGTTGCATGCAAATCGTACAGCGACGCGAACGCGGCCTCGTCCCCGTGTTGCGCAGCGAGTATCGTCGGATCGATCAAGACCTCGGCGGCGAGTGGGCGGGGTGGCGGTTCGGCAGTTGTGAGGGACACGAGATGTGATGCCGGTCCCGCCGAAAAGGTTGAGATGGGAACGGCAAGACTGTTATGGGTAAGGCGAAGCCAGTTGCCAACTGAAGTTCGGCGATTGTCAGATGCCATGACTGTCACTACTATTTTAGCATGACCGCGACTACCGTCAAGCTAGATGGCGAGCTGCTCCAAGAGATTCAGGCGCACAAGCCCAAACACCAAACTCTCGCCGCCTACGTGCGCCAGACCTTGGAAGCAGACGTCCGGCGACGACGGATGATGAACGCCGCCCAGGAGTACGCGGCCTTTCTTGCGGCTCATCCCGCTGAACGTGTGGAGATGGACGAATGGGCGGAAGCACCTCTGTCTACTCCCATTCGACGGCTGCAAGAATGAGACGCGGAACGGTCGTGTGGGTCAATCTCGAAGACGCGCATCCGCCGGAAATGGGTAAGACGCGGGCCGCCGTGCTCGTCTCCAACGCGCAGCAGAATGAAGTGCTCACGTCTGTGGTGATCGTTCCACTGTCTTCTCGCGCGCCCGCCATTTGGCCGCTCCGTGTTGAAGTGCCGGCAACGGAAACACTTCAGCGCAGCTACGCCGTGGTGCCCGGAATTCGACAGGTAGCAAAGACGCGCTTGCTTCATGCGGAAGGAGTTTTGCCCGCATTGGTCCTTGAGCGGCTGAGCGAGGCGGTCGCCGCCTACCTCAGCGACTGACAGGGACTCACCTCTCCGCTGCTACCGCTGTCGCGCGGACGGTCGCACGACACCGCGACACTGACGTCTCCTCAGTTGGTTGGTGCGGGCGGGACTATCGTGTGGGACTTTCGTGCCGTTCGTGCCGGCGAGGACACGCTGTTGCTCGAGTATCGTCGTTCGTGGGAGGCCGACTCAGTGCCTGCCCGCCTCCCAACACCTTCGCCTCGTGATCCAAGTCTCGGATTGAACTCTGGCGATTGTCGTCGCGACCTCGTCATCGTGTGATCACGTCATCGCGATCGGGAAGACGCAAGACGCCGAAACAACGCGCTACGAGAGCACGTCGGCGTTCCAGCGAAGAATCCCGCCGGTGAGATTTGCCACGCGCCGAAAGCCGGCCTCGCGCAGCTGCTGCGCGGCATACGCACTGCGCCCACCACTCCGGCACATCACCACAATCTCACGCGACGCATCCAACTGCGACAGCGCTGTGCTGAGCGTCGCGAGTGGAACTAACCGTGCACCGTCAATGTGCTGCTCCGCCCACTCTTGCGGCTCGCGGACATCAATCAGGTCGAAATCGTCGCCGCGCTGCAAGCGTTCACGCAACATCACGGGCGTAATTTCCTCGATCTCGTCAGCATCAGATGCCACAGCCGGTTCTCCGCAAAAAATGTCATAGTCGATCAGCGAACTGAGTGTTCGCGTGCCACACGCCGCGCACGTGGGGTCGCGTGTGATGCGCACCGCGCGAAACTGCATCGTGAGCGCGTCAACCAACAGTAGACGTCCCGCTAACGATTCGCCAATGCCGAGGATGAGCTTGATCGCCTCGGTCGCTTGCACGGTACCAACCAGTCCAGGCAACACGCCCAACACACCACCTTCGGCGCACGACGGGATCAAGCCTGGCGGCGGTGGCTCGGGATACAAACAGCGATAACACGGACCGTCGGTGGTGGCAAATACGGACACCTGCCCGTCAAAACGAAAGATCGATCCATACACATTCGGAACGCCGAGCAGCACGCAGGCATCGTTGACTAGATAACGCGTCGCGAAATTGTCCGTGCCGTCAATCACGATGTCGTACGCGCGCACAATCTCCATTGCGTTGTGCGACGTCAGCCGAACGTTGTGCGCGACGAGCTCAACATGCGGATTGACGTCGTGCAGCCGGTCACGCGCCGAATCGAGTTTGCTGCGCCCCACATCACGTGTGCCGTGCACAATCTGCCGGTGCAGGTTTGTCACGTCGACGGCGTCAAAGTCCACCAACCCGATCGTCCCCACGCCGGCCCCCGCCAAGTACAGCGCGACGGGCGATCCCAGACCGCCAACACCGACCACCAGCACGCGCGCTGCCTTGAGCCGCCGCTGCCCGTCGAGCCCAATCTGCGGCAGGGTGATCTGTCGGCTGTACCGCGCCAGTTCGTGCGCCGACAGCGGTGGAAGCACGTCACGCGCGACCGGCGGTGCGAGGTTGTTCGACATACCACAAAGTTCGACACACGAATGACCGTTCGCTATGCTTGTCTCACCAAAATCTTCTTTAGGGAGCGTCCGGTATGAGCGGCGTACGAGTGCTCGTGGGTACGCGCAAAGGCGCGTTCATTCTCACCGCGGATGGTCAGCGCACCACGTGGCACGTCAGTGGTCCGCATTTCCCCGGTTTCGAGATGTATCACCTGAAGGGCTCACCAGTCGATCACAACCGGCTCTACGCCTCGCAGTGCAGTGCGTGGTTTGGACAGCTGATTCAGCGCTCAGACGATGGCGGGATTACGTGGAACGCCGTGGGCAATCAATTCCCGTACGACGGTGTACCCGGCACGCATCAATGGTACGATGGTACGCCGCATCCGTGGGAGTTCAAGCGCGTCTGGCATCTCGAGCCATCGCTGCACGATCCCGATGTGGTCTATGCGGGCATTGAAGACGCCGCGCTCTTTCGTTCATCCGATGGCGGCACGTCGTGGAGCGAGCTCTCAGGCCTGCGCAAACACGGCTCGGGGCCACGCTGGGCGCCCGGTGCCGGTGGCATGTGCTTGCACACGATCATCATCGATCCGTCGCGGCACGAACGCATGTATGTGGCGATATCTGCCGCTGGTACGTTTCGCACCGACGACGGTGGGCAGACGTGGACCGCGATCAACAAAGGCCTGCACTCCAGCTTCCTTCCCGATCCCACAGCGGAAGTCGGCCATTGTGTGCACCATGTCACCATGCACGCATCGCGCCCACAGACTCTCTTCATGCAAAAGCACTGGGACGTCATGCGCAGCGACGATTTCGGCGACAACTGGCACGAAGTCAGCGGCAATCTGCCTACCGATTTTGGTTTCGTGATCGATGTGCATGCGCACGAGCCAGACACCGTCTTCGTGGTGCCGATCACCAGTGACTCACACCACTTTGTGTCCGAGGGCAAATTGCGCGTGTATCGCAGTCGGAGTGGCGGCAACGACTGGGAACCGCTCACCAAGGGACTGCCACAGGAACACTGCTATGTGAACGTGCTGCGCGACGCGATGGCGGTCGACTCGCTCGACGAATGCGGCGTCTACTTTGGCACATCAGGTGGTCAGGTGTACGCCTCGCGCGACGGCGGTGACAGCTGGAACGCGATCGTGCACGACTTGCCGGGTGTGTTGTCGGTCGAAGTGCAGACGCTCACATGACACCAGGTGGTGTGACGCACGCTGAGACGACGCACGATGACATGATGCACACAAACGTGCGCGTGCTACTGCCCTCGTTGCTGCGCGACATGATTGGTGTGCAAGGCGAAATTGTCCTGCAGGTCGCGACACCAGTCACGCAAGCCAGCGTGATCGATGCCCTTGAATCCACGCACCCCACGCTGCTCGGCACGGTGCGAGACGCGATCACGCGACGACGTCGCCCGCTGGTGCGCTTCTACGCGTGTGAAGAAGACCTGTCGCACGACGAGCCGGATGTGCCGCTCCCGCATGCGGTCGCGCGCGGCACTGAGCCATTCCTTGTCGTCGGCGCCATCGCCGGCGGCTAAATCAACGTGTCGTGTCGCTTCCAGGAGGGGGTCGCGCAAGTCTCAGTTCAGCGTCCTGCGAGTCGCAGTGCGAGGAAGCCTTCGGTGCCTTCTTCCAGCGGATAGTGACTTGTTGATGTCACATTACTGTTCTGTTGCTGTCGCAAAACATTGGGTATCACGGTGATTTGCGTGCCTCATACTCCTCGCGAAACAGCTCGAGCAGCTCCAGATCAAGCCGATCCTTCCGGCGACCGCTCGCGCGTTTACTGGAGATAATGTCCCGGAGGTTGGCGACCGGGAAAATGCCCTCCCGAACCGAGCGAGCCTGGGCATCGACGAAGCTCTCAATACCGTCGGGCGCAAAAACCAAATCCAGGTCAAATGGACCATTCTTCAGTTGGACAAAGTCGTTCCCCGGATGATCTCCGATTGGGTCTCCGCGCTGAGATCGAACCCAATCGCTGCCAACGCACGGATCATGCGTTCGCCGTTCACCACCGACTTGGCAGGGAAGACGTCTACATCCTGCGTGGTACCGGGGTATCCGAGCAGGATAGCACCGCTCTTATCTATAAAGAGGTAGTCCACGCCTGCGGCATTGAACGCGACCGCCACCTCCTGTGCCTGCACCGGATTGAATGACAGTCGTTCGTTCACTCGGGCGGCGCTGGCTGAAAGCCGAGGTACTCCGGCAGGTTCGCGGCGCACCACTCGCGATACTCCTGCATGCTCTCAAAGCTCCGGACTCCCGGCGTGTCGAGCACCGGGCGATACACTCGGCAAAAACCGTACTTCATGCGCAACTCGACCGGGCGCGCCATCTGGCGTCGGCACTGCTCACGGAACGCCTCATCATCCGCCTCGTCCGTGGTCATGTGGCGAAAACTAGGGAGCCGTTAGATTGCCCGCCATGAACACGTCTGCAATTACCAGCGTTTTCAACGACGGAATCATCGTTGAACAGTTCGAGCGATATCGACTCGACCCCGCCACTGTCGACGAATCCTGGCGCCAGTATTTTCGCGTCGCCGAGTCGTTGTTTGGACAACCCGAATCGTCGGCAAACGGCGCCGAGGGTACGGACCGGTACGCGCTCGCAGCGCGCACGCAGACCTCCGCAGCAGTTAACCTCGCACTGCTCACCAAGGTCGCCGCCGCCGCGTCGCTGCAACAAGCGATTCGCGACTACGGGCACCTCGCCGTGCAACTCGATCCGCTCGGCGCGCCACCACCAGGCGCCGAAGATCTCACGCCCGAGTATCACGACCTCACCGACGCCGATCTGCTCGCTATTCCAGGCTCCGTGCTTGGCGATTCGCGATACGTCAACGCGACGGCGGCCGACGCGATTCAGCGCAAGCGCGACGTCTACTCCGATCGTATTGGTTACGAAGTCTGGCATCTCGAAGAGGACACGGAGCGTGAGTGGTTCCGCGTCGCGTTCCGCGACGGTGTCATCGTGCGTGACCTCACCGCAGACGAAAAGAAAGCCGTCCTCCACCGCTTGCATGAAGTCGATGGACTCGAACGTTTCCTCGGTCGCGCCTACGTGGGCTACAAGCGGTTTTCCGTCGAGGGCACAGACGCGCTCATTCCCATGCTCGACACCATCATTGATGAATCGGGTCGTGCGGGTGCACGCGAGATTGTGATCGGTATGGCGCATCGCGGGCGTCTGAACGTACTGACGAACGTGATGGGTAAACCGTTTGAAACGTTGTTCGCCGAGTTTGAAGGGCGACATGATGACGGCGACGAGAACGCCACCGGCGACGTAAAGTATCATATGGGTTTCAACGGTTCCCGCATCGTCGATAAGCGCGAGGTGCGTCTGCGCCTTGTGCCCAACCCGTCGCACCTGGAAGTTGTCAATCCCGTGGTTGAAGGTATTGCGCGCGCGTTGCAGCGTACGCCCGGACTCGACGCCGCGCGCGATGAGTCGGCCGTGGTGCCAGTCGCCATTCACGGTGACGCTGCATTTCCCGGTGAAGGCATCGTCGCCGAAACGCTCAACCTGTCGCGTCTGAACGCGTACCGTACCGGCGGGACGATTCACATCATCGTCAACAATCAGGTGGGGTTCACGACCGACCCCAATGACGCGCGCTCCACGTATTATGCGTCCGATCTCGCCAAGGGATTTGAGATCCCGATCTTTCATGTCAACGGTGATGATGCACAAGCGTGTATCGTTGCCGCGCGTCTCGCCTGTGCGTATCGCGCGAAATTCCGGAAGGATGTGTTGATCGATCTCGTGGGATATCGTCGGCACGGACATAACGAGGGCGACGAACCGACCTACACGCAGCCCAGGCGATACGCACTCATTAAACAGCACCCCACGGTGCCGCAGTCGTGGGCGAAGCGCATTGTCGCCGAAGGAGTGATCTCGGACGCCGACGCGGCAGCGATGGAACAGCAAGTGTCCAACCACTACGCTGAGTTGCATGCGCGATTCAAAGCAT
>JAYSVL010000148.1:0-2355 GCA_043718595.1 Gemmatimonadaceae bacterium | reverse complement strand
CCGAAATCTCTGAAGTGGCACTCAAGCATCGTGATCTCGCCGGCGTGCACTTTACGGGATCAACCGGCGTGTTCAACGGCATGTGGAAGACGATCGGGCAGAACATGGATCGCTACCGCTCGTATCCGCGCATTGTCGGCGAAACCGGCGGCAAGGATTTCATCGTCGTGCACCCGAGCGCCGACCCGCAAGCGGTTGCCGTCGGCATTGTGCGCGGGGCGTTTGAGTATCAGGGGCAGAAGTGTTCGGCGGCAAGTCGCGCGTACGTACCGAAATCGATGTGGCCCGAGGTGAAGAAGTTGTGCGTCGCGATGATGAAGGAAATGAAGCAAGGCGACGTGCGAGACTTCCGAAATTTCGTCGCGGCAGTCATCGACCAGAAGGCGTTTACGCGCATCAAGGGTTATCTCGACGACGCCAAAAAGTCGGCCAAGATCGTCGCCGGTGGCAATTGCGACGACACCAAGGGCTGGTTTGTCGAGCCAACGATTGTTGAGACGGATGATCCTAAGCATCGCATGTTGTGCGAAGAGATTTTTGGCCCAGTGATCACGATCCATCCCTACGCCGACAAAAAGTGGAGCGAGATGTTGCGCATCGTTGACGAAACGTCGCCGTACGCGCTCACCGGTGCGATTTTCGCGCGCGATCGTATGGCCGTGCGTGAAGCCACCACCGTCTTGCGTCAATCGGCCGGCAATTTGTACATCAACGACAAGCCGACAGGCGCGGTGGTTGGACAACAGCCGTTTGGTGGCGCGCGTGGCTCTGGCACTAACGACAAGGCGGGGTCCAAGCTCAACCTCATGCGCTGGGTGAGCGCGCGCACGATTAAGGAGACGTTCTCGTCGCCGCTGGACTGGAAGTATCCGTTCCTCGCTGAGGAGTAGCGCCAGCGTGCGTCAACTCCGCTTTCTCACCGCCGATGTGTTCACGTCCGTGCCATTCTCGGGCAACCAACTCGCCATTGTCTTTGGCGCGGAAGGGTTGCCCTCGGACACTTTGCAGGCCATCACGCGTGAGTTCAACTACGCCGAGACGACGTTTGTCTTTGCGCCGGACGATCCGTCGCACACAAGGCGCGTGCGGATCTTCACCCCGGAACTTGAAGTGCCGTTTGCCGGGCATCCCACGATTGGGACGGCGCACGCACTCGTTGCCAGCGGCGAGGTGCATGCCTCAAGTGATGAGGTCACGATCGTGTTGGGCGAGAATGTCGGTCCGGTGCCGGTCCGTGTTCGTCTTGCTGGCGGGGTGCCGGTGCATGCGCAGTTGACCACCGCGCAGTTGCCCGAAACGCGCGAGGCACCGCTGTCGGTTGCACAGCTGGCCGAAGTATTGTCGTTGTCGGAATCAGACTTTGTTGGCGGCGCGCACGCACCAGCTGGCGTCAGTTGTGGACTGCCGTTTCTCGTGGTGCCGCTGCAGAGCGTCGACGCGGTGCGACGTGCGCGTGTCCAGGCGGATGCCTGGGCCACGCATCTCGAAGGCACGTGGGCCGCGTGGCCAATGGTCTTTGCAATGACCCGCGGCGACGACGAATCATCGCTGCCCGCGAATGTGCGAGGCTGTGATATCCGGGCGCGCGTATTTGTACCGGGTTCGACGGTGCCGGAAGATCCGGCGACGGGCTCAGCGAACGCATGTCTGGCCGGCTATCTCGCCGCGCGAACGCCACGCGATGGCGTGCTCTCGTGGGAGGTGTCGCAGGGCATCGAAATGGGTCGGCCGAGCCGGTTGTCGGTGGAAGTTTCGAAGCGTGATGGTACGATCGACGCCGTGCGTGTCGGCGGGGCCACCGTCATGATGAGTGAAGGCGTGATGACGCTTCGTTGAACAGGATAGGCGCGGATCCTTCCTTGGATACGAACGGAGACACCGCTCGATAGAGCGGATGCACTGCTGGATAAACAGCGGATACACTGCAATTTTCGTGGGATAGGGAACTGATAGAATTAGACAGAATTAGATAGAATTAAAACAACAAAAGCAATTGACGCAGTGGTACGGCCGAGGAGCGCAGAGTTCGCCGAGGACAACTTTCAAACTTTTGCAGTCCTCCGCGTACCCGGCGGACCTCCGCCGTTCCTCTGCGTCAATGCTGTTCCTGCTGGGTGCTGTTCTCTTTTTGTTAAAGTTAAAGCAAAAGTTCTGGCCCATTTTCTCTTGAATCAAGCGAACAGGAACTCGCCCACCGCGCGATACCACAATCAAAGCTCTTGCTGTTGCAGTATCCGCCAGTGTCAGTTCCTATCTGTTGGCGGATTCAACCGGTGAGTGCAACATGCGTTAGTTCTCGCACTCAACGGAGGTGGTTGATGGTGGTGAAGACACGACGTCCGTATATGTCGGCGG
>JAYSVL010000147.1:0-2361 GCA_043718595.1 Gemmatimonadaceae bacterium | reverse complement strand
GCCCGAAAGACCGCTCCGCCCAAGCCGCGCGCGTGATCTCGATGCTGTTCGCGGCGTCGTCGGTGAAGGCCGCTTCGAGCATCGCCGCATAGCCGTCGTCAAAGATCAGCAGGTTGCACTCAGCGTTGAGCCACATCGAACGGAAGTCGAGATTGGAACTGCCAACCACACTCGCATACCCATCAATGACGATGGTTTTCGCATGCATTGTTGCCGGTTCGTATTCGAAAATGCGGACGCCTGCGGCAAGTAATCGGCGATATGTGGCGTGTGCCGCATGTCGAATCAGCGGCACGTCGGCGTGTGGCCCAGGCAGCATCAAACGCACATCGATACCGCTTTGCGCCGCAGCGATGAGCAATCGGATCGCGCGGGACGGTGGTGCAAAATATGGCGTGGTAATCCACAGTTTCTCTCGCGTGCCGCCCAGCAGCGCGGCCAGCACCGCCACCATTTCGCGCTGCCCGCGTCCCGGGCGTGGATCAAGCACCAGTATCGTTCGCTCGCGGTCGCGAGTGCGATCGGTGACGATGTCGCGCTTGACTTGACGTCCGCGTCGTTTGTCCCGTTGTCGTGCGAGCGAGCGTTCCATTCGTGCACGCAATGCACGGGCGCTCAATGCGCGAATACCGCGCGCTGTTGCCGCAGCAGTGGGATCAGACCACGAGATGTACTCAAGACGCGGCAGCGGCGGACCTTGCGCGCGATCCCATCCTTCGGCGAAGACAGCGGCGAGTTCGCCGGCAACGGTACCTTCAACACGAATGAGCGTATCGCGAAACGCGGTCCCCCTGGTGTGAATCGACGAGCCATACTCTTCACCGATGTTCATGCCGCCGGTAAACGCAATGTGCCGGTCGATGACGATGATCTTGCGATGATCGCGGCGCAGCGCTTCGAACGGGCGTCGCCACACGCGGTGGAAATGTCGCACCGTCACACCACCGTCTTCAAGCGTCTTCCAAAATGCGTCACTGGTGCTTCCCGAACCGACGGCGTCGGCAAGCACGGACACGCGCACACCTCGCGCGGCCGCGGCGACCAGCGCGTTCAGAACATTGGTGCCCACGCGATCGTCGCGCAGAATGTAGGTCTCAAGCAGAATCTCATCGCGCGCTTTGCCGAGTGCTGCGAGCACAGCGGCGAAGGCCAGCGCACCGTCCACGAACTGTTTGATCGGTGGCCCATCGTGGAGTGCCGTGGGGTCGATATGCCCAATGAGCTCAAGGAACGCCTCGTCACGTACGCCCTGCGGAACGCGCTGCGCGAGCGCCCACGCGCGGAAGCGGCGTAACTCCGGTGCCAGCCGCTGCGTAGTGGTGGGTGCGATATTGACCGTGCTGGTGTCGCGGCGCCATGGCGTCATGGCCCGCGAGCGCTCAACCCTGCTCCCCACGTTATGCAACTTCTCGTCCGCTTACTTATCAACGCCGTTGCCCTCTGGAGTGCCGCCCGGTTTGTCGGCGGAATCAGCTACACCGGAAGCTGGCAGGGGCTCGTCGGCTTGTCACTGGTGTTCGGCATTGTGAACTCACTCATCCGCCCCGTGTTGTCGTTCTTTTCCTTCCCGATTCAGATCGTCACGCTTGGGCTGTTCACGCTGGTGCTGAACGCGCTGATGCTCATGCTCACCGCGTGGCTGGCAGTGAAGTTTGATATCGCGTTTGCGGTGCGTGGGTTCTGGGCCGCCGTGCTGGGCGCGGTGGTGGTGAGTGTGGTGAGTATGGTGCTGGGCTTGGTGTTAGCGCGTGACAACGACAAGGACGACTGAGGTCAGGCGCGACTACGGGTCGGGTCGCTGGAGACGCTCAATGAAATCAACATCGGCCAGATCCTGAGGGCGGCCCGTGGCGCGTTTGTTGCGAAGCAATGAATCGCGATCGATGAACCATACAGGTACGCCGTCGATCGTGCCACCAATCTTGGTGGCCCACGCTTCGTCAAAGGTGACCGCGTACAGCTGCGTCAGCAGATCCACGCGATTGGGCGCACGCCCAAGTTGGATCATGCGATCGGCGGCGGTGAAATCGTCAGGCGACAACGCTAATGATGCGAAACCGAAGTCGTGAAGCGCTCGCACGATACGTGACCCATTATCGACAGTGGCTCGAACGTAGCAGTCAAGGTCTTCCGTGAACCGCGGATATCCGTGAAACGCCACGGCGTGGCCGCCGACCACGATGAACTCAACGTGGTTCGAGCTGAATAACGCGAGCAACTGGCGCAAATCCTTGTTCAAAATCGCCACGTGCCTCCTTGTACCGCGCGATGAGATCAAGCGCGCGGTCGAGACGCTGTTGCGGTGTCATCGCTGCGAGTTCGTCTCGATCGGCTTGTGCAGCGTCTTCATGCGACGCGAAG
>JAYSVL010000146.1:0-23184 GCA_043718595.1 Gemmatimonadaceae bacterium | reverse complement strand
GGCGGCTCAACTCAATTCTCGTCCTCGCAAAACGCTCGGCTTTCAGACGCCCGCGGTTATGTTTGTGCGCAATGTTGCAGCGACCGGTTGAAACCGCCGTTCCCTATCCCACGAAAATTGCAGTTAATCCGTTCTTATCCCCTAAGCACAGAAGCAAGCGGGCCGACGACAACATCCGTCGACCCGCCAATCAATCACGCGCGACAAAACTCACACCGGAAACAGCATCTCACGGTAGCGCGGTAGCGGCCAGTATTCGTCGCCAACCACTAGCTCCAGCGCGTCCGCCGCGTCACGCACTTCACCCATCGTCTCGCACCCCATGGCCGTCAGGTACGTTGCCTGCGCCACTGGATTGTCGTGCAACGCCTCGGCCTTCGCCGTTACCTTCGCCAACTCGGCTCGCTTCTTCTGCAACGTCGCCACCAACTTGCTCGTCGCGTTTGCCGCGTCAACCAGCGGTTGCACGTTGATCCCCGCCGCCTTGCCCTGACCAGCCGCGCTCGCGACCGAGCCGACATACGCATACGACGCCGGAAGGATTTGTGTGTCGATCATCTCCTGCAGCGTGTGCAGCTCGATCAGAATGTCCTTGATGTAGCGCTCGAGTCGCACGTGATATCGGCTTTCCAGCTCAACCGCCGTCAGGATTCCGGTGGTCTTGAACAGCGTCTTCGCCTCGGCCGTCGTCAGCTGCGCCAACGCCTCCGGTGTGCGACGCAAGTTGAGCAAACCGCGCCGCTTTGCCTCAACCACCCACTCGTCGGAATAGTTGTTTCCTTCGAAACGCACCGCAGCCGTTTCCCTAAATGAAGCACGCACCACCTTGAGCACTGCGTCAGCCGTGCTCTTGGTAGTCTTGAGTTCCTTGCGCAACTTCTCGGTCAGCTCGCTGATCGCTTCCGCCACAGCGGCTTGCAGCAGCATCACCGGAAACGCGATACTTTGCGACCCACCAACCGCGCGAAACTCAAACTTCGCACCAGTAAACGCGAATGGCGATGTTCGATTGCGATCGGTGTTGTCTTGCTCCACCTCAGGCAACTTCGCGACGCCAAGCTTGAGCATCGCTTGTTCGGCATTCGTCGGCGAGGTCTTGCCGTTGGCGATGTCTTCGATCACGCGCGTCAGCATGCTGCCAACAAACGCCGAGATGATCGCCGGCGGCGCTTCGTTGGCGCCAAGCCGATGTTCGTTGCCACTGGTGGCAATGCCCGCGCGCAACAGTCCCGCGTGTTTATGCACGCCCTTAAGTACCGCCGCCAGAAAAATGAGGAAGCGCAGGTTCTGGTGTGGCGTCTTGCCGGGCTTAAGCAAGTTGGTGCCGTCAAGATCGTTGTCCGACGTGATCGCCATCGACCAGTTGCAATGTTTGCCCGACCCGTTCACGCCAGCGAACGGTTTTTCGGCCACGATCGCTTGCAGCCCGTGTCGCAGGGCCACTTTGCGCAGGATCGCCATCACCAACTGGTTGTGATCAGTGGCGACGTCCGTGTCTTCAAAGATCGGCGCCATCTCGAACTGACACGGCGCGACTTCGTTATGACGGGTGACGATCGGCACGCCAAGCTTGTAGAGCTCAAGCTCCACTTCTGTAATGCACGCTTGCACGCGCTCAGGAATGCCACCGAAGTAGTGATCTTCCAGCTGTTGTCCGCGTGGCGGTGGTGCTCCAATCAGGGCACGATTGGCCATCACCAGATCGGGACGCAACGCAAAGTGCGCGCGGTCAATCAGGAAAAACTCTTGTTCGGCGCCAAGCGTTGTCGTCACCCGCAACACCCCCTTGTCGCCCAGAATCTCGAGCAACTCCACCGCGCGCGCCGACAAAATGTCAGAGCTGCGGAGCAGTGGCGTCACTTCATCGAGCGCTTCACCGTTATAGCCGATGAACACAGAGGGAATGCACAGATACTTCGTGCCACCGGTCTCTGAGATGAACACCGGCGACGCGGGATTCCATGCCGTATAGCCACGCGCTTCCCACGTGGCGCGCAAACCACCCGACGGAAAGCTCGACGCGTCCGGCTCCGACTGAATGAGTTGCTCGCCGGTGAACTGCTCGATCGGCAGCTTGTTCTCGTCAAAGTTGAGAAAGGCGTCGTGCTTCTCGGCCGTTAGCCCCGTTTGCGGCTGGAACCAGTGCGTGAAATGCGACACGCCGCGCGATAACGCCCACTCCTTGATCACCTGCGCAACCGTTGGCGCAATATCGGAGTCGAGCTTTTTGCCAAGCCGAATCGCTGCCGCCAGCTTCTGATAGACAGACTTTGGCAACTTCGTCCGCATCTGTCGCAGGCTCAGCGTGTTTGATCCGTACCATGAGCTGATCGGCAGCTGCACGCCGTTTTCTTCTGGACGCGCGGTGATCCGCACCGGACGTGTCGTGACTTCGCGCAGCGCGGCGCTGCGCGGGTTGTTAGGTGACGCCATGAGTCGAGTAGTCTCCCTGATTTGGTAGGTTCTGCGATACGACTGCACATGACACGTTGCGCGTCCTGCAAAAAAATACATCAAATATGGCAAAAGACCAACAAAAAACGGCCAAACGCTATCGGGAAAGTGCATGCGGTGCACAAATGACCCATATAGCGATCTCAAGAATACTAGATAGCGAACAAAACCCAAACAAAAATGGGACGGGCCTCGTGCCCATGCACTGGCCGGTCAGCGCGCAGGCATCACGGGCAGAGAGGGCACTGACGCGGGCTGAGGTGCACCAGCGGTAATCGCCAGGTTGACGCGCTCCAACTGTCGCCCGTCACTCGGAAACATCGCGACCACCAGATTCGCCGAACGAATCACTGACGGTCGGGACGGCCACACACCGACGCTATCGCCAGCGGGTGTCAATCGCGCCGTGTCGAGCGCCACCAGATCACGTGCGGCGCTGGCCGAATCGGCGTAAAAGAACGCGACCATCGACGCACTCTTGCCAACACGGAAACGCACGCCCGGCGGCGTGAGATATGGCACCCTCATCGAGTCGCCCGTCGCTTCAAAAAAGAGACCGGCATGCACCAGACGATCAATCAAGGCGCATGGCTTCCACTGCCCATCACGGGGACACGATGGATCACCCGACGACACCAGCCGCGCCGGAATTAGCGCCGTTGTGTCTCGCACGGTGGCAACAGGCCGTGCATCAGTCTTGCCGCACGCCACCAGCGCGGTGATCAGCACAACGACGGTGGGCACGTGCAACACACGCGCGCATCTGTCACGAAACATTGGCAACCGTGGTAGGAGTGCGGAGCATCGACACCCACGCACAGTAGCGCGTGTGCTCAGGGGCGAGCAACCACGTCAGTCTTCGGAGACAGCGTTTCCGCAGCCCAACTAATCGCGGTCGCATAAAATCCACCAAGCTTACTGGTGTCGACGCGCATCTCGGTGGCCAGTTCGTTCGCTTGTTCGAACATGCCAAGCTCATACGCTTCGGCAAACGCCAGTGCATCGGCATACGGTCCGTCATGATGCAACAACGCGCGCGTTGCGTCGCCGCTCAGCGCGACACGCGACAGAATCTCCTCCAGCGGCATCTTGAACACCGCATCCAATAGGGAGAAGAGTCCAACAAGAAAGAGCGTCCCGGCATCGCGCGGACCGCCGGCCAACTGTTCAAGCAAGCGACCGCGCTCAACGGCCTTGCGCACCAGTTCTTCGTCAACACCGGTGGTGGAACGCCGCGACGCAGCCACCGCCACCGCGAGCCATCGAAGGAAGGACGCGCGCCCAATCAATCGCAGCGCCTGCCCAATGGAGCTGACGCCGCCCACGCCCAACGCCGCCGAGTTCACCATGCGCAGCAACTGGAACGTCAGCACCGGGTCCGTCGCCAACACCGCTTCGAGTTCCGCGTCCTTCACGCGCTCATCGCGCGCGAGACCCATCAACCGCATCGTCGCAACGGTCGACGATGGCAAGTCGGCCGTGGGCAACGATTCCGCGCGACTAAAATACGGCCCCTGATACGCATGCACGCCAAGAGCAACGGCGGCGTCATACTGCGGCTGATCGTAGACGTGATCGGCAATCAGTCGAATCGGTTGTGCACCAGAGTTCTCATGAATGCGCTGACAAATACGACGCACGGCATCCATGTCACCGCCGCGCAAATCGAGGCGCACCCACGACACGTACGGCAGCAGCGCTTCCGACGGACTCGGGCTTTCGCCGATATCATCGAGCGCAAACGAACCGCCACGCTCGCAATACCGGTCGACGGCGCTAATCACTTCGGCGTCCGGCGCGAGCTCCGGCGAGAGCAGCAGCACTGCGCTCGCTGGCGCGGTGAGCTCGTAGACGTCCTCCACCAGCTGCGCGCGCGAGCAGCTGACAAACGCCGGCAAATGTCCGCGCATCTGGTCGAAGGAGCCGGACAACACGCTCTGGGCGAACGCGTGGCGGCCGTCGTGGGTATCACGAAAGCGGATCTCATACCCAATCAGGGCGTCATCAGCACCAAAGACGGGTTGTCGGACCAGGCGAATGTCGGACATGCGAGTTTTGCGGGAACGAGATTGAATGCGGTGGCGCGCAGACACTTGAACCCGGTCTGCCCCTTCTGCGTAGTTTGTGCAGCCGCTCAGGCGACCGTTCCGAAGTTGCGGCCGCCCAACGCGACTCCTCTTCGACGATCATGTCGCGGGAACGGCACGTCACACTCCCGGGCCATTCGCCGCGCCGTCCGTATTCACCACCTTTTCTGCTCGCCTTCATGAGTTTCGCAACACTGCACGGCACCATCCATCGCGGCTGCGGCGGCCGCTACGCCCTCCAGACCGAGCCCGTCACCATGCGCTTGAGCGGCATGACGGCTGCGGTCACGCGCGAGTTCTATCGGTGTGAGAAATGCGGCAACGAGAATCGCACCATCGAGCAGCGGGATGCCGCCGAAAAGGCCGCCATCGAGCAAATCCGGCAGACGCACGGCCTGCTCACGCCCAAAGGTATTCGACAGTTGCGCGAGTCCCTGCAGCTCACCGTGCCGCAGTTTGCGGAGCTCTGCTACGGCACACCCAAGGGTATTGTCGAAGGGTGGGAGAAAGGACGCTATTTGCAGAATCGCGAGGCCGACGCCCTGATGCGCGGCCTGGCCGATCGGGAGGTGCTCGCAAAGCGCGCGGTGAAAGCGGGTCTAACCCTTCCCAGCAATCCGGCCGACGATCTCTCCGCCGTCGCATCGTTGGACGGCGCACCGGCGGAGTGTGCAACCGCGGAACACGCAACAGTAGCGACGGAGTAGCCATCAACGTCATCGACACCGCGTCGCTGTCGCGGCGCTACGGCACCGTCGTCGCGCTCGACGCCCTCACCGTTGGCATTCAATCCGGCATTACGGGATTGGTTGGCGCGAATGGTGCCGGCAAAAGCACGCTGGTGAAAGTTTTGCTTGGCCTCGTCGAACCCACAAGCGGTTCGGCGACGGTGCTTGGACACGACGTGGTGCGCGACCGCCGAGCCATTAGCGCGCTGGTGGGCTACATGCCAGAGCACGATTGTTTGCCGCCGGACATGAGTGCCACCGAGTTTGTATCGTGGCTCGCACGATGCTCCGGCTTACCAGCAAACGCGTCGCGTGAGCGTGCGGCCGAAGTGCTGCGACACGTCGGACTGTTTGAAGAGCGTTACCGGCCGATGGGCGGCTATTCCACCGGCATGGCGCAACGCGTCAAACTTGCGCAGGCCCTGGTACACGATCCGCGCCTGCTCATTCTCGACGAACCCACCAACGGACTCGACCCCGCTGGTCGCGAGGAAATGCTCGCACTCATACAGCGTACCGGTCGCGAGTTTGGCATCTCGGTGCTCGTGTCGTCGCATTTGCTTGGCGAGCTCGAACGTATCTGTGAAGGGTTTGTCATGATTGAACAAGGCCGACTGGTCCGCGCCGAACGACTCGGCGCACTGACCGGCGCGACCGGCACACTCTTAATAGAGGTGGACGGAGACGCTGGCGCGTTTTCGGCGCGTTTGCGAGAGCGTGGGGTGGCGGCGGTGCAGGAGCGGGAACGTGTGCTGGTGTCGCTCGCCGTTGACGGAGATGACGCAGCGTTGCGCATGGTATGTGACGTGATTCGCGACACAGCGGCCGACGACGATGTTGGATTGTTGCGACTCGAACAGCGGCGCGGACATCTGGAAGATCTCTTCACCGCAAACGTATGACCGCGCCGGCACGCGCCGCTGACGATACGGCGATTCATGACCTCGGCTATCGACGATACGAAGGGCCGCGCATCGGTGGCGTTGGCGCGTGGCGCGCACTCTACTGGCAAGGGCTGCGCACCATGTTCGGCATTGGCAAGAGCGCCAAAGCAAAAGCGGTCCCTGTCTTTGTGATGCTGGTGTCGATGCTGCCCGCTGGCGCGATGGTCCTCGCGTTCTCACTCTCCAACGGGTCGCAGCCCATTCGTTACGGGGCGATGATCGGCGGTCAGCTGATTTTGTTTGTGCTCTTCATTGCGGCGCAGGCACCAGAGCTTTTGAGTCGCGATCAGCAACATCGTGTCTTGCCCCTGTTGCTCACGCGTGAAGTGTCGCGCGCGTCGTATGCGACTGCACGACTGCTTGCGTTGTTTACGGCTCTCTTTATCGCCGCACTCGCACCGCTGCTTTTTGCCTACATTGGCGAAATCGGGACGGCGGTTGATCCGGTCGTTGCATTTCAAACAATGGGCACTCGCATTGGACCCATTCTCGCCATTGCCACGTTGACGGCGACGATGATGAGTGGAGTCGCATCAGCGCTTGTTGTGTGGACCTCGCGTCGCGCCTATGCAACGGCGGGCATCATCGCCGCTTTCTTGGGTGCGGCGGCCATTGCCACCGGCCTCGACGACCTCGCCGGTGTCAGTATGCGCACCGCCGAACTGCTCGATCCCGTTCGTGCATTGCGTACACTCGCGCTGATCCTCTTTGGCGAAACCAATCGCGGCATGGAACTCAATCCACCGGCCCCCATCGGTTTCTACGTGGCCATCGAGGTGGGACTCGGCGTGCTTGGCGCGCTGATCATGCAGTGGCGCGTGCGCAGGATTGTAGTATGACGACCACGGCAACGAGCGTGTCGACTGGCAATGCGAACGCGGCCACGCCGCTGGTGTTCGATCACGTGTCGCACTGGTACGGCGAAGTCGTCGCCGTCAACGATATCTCCTGCACTGTTGACGTTGGCATCACCGGCCTGCTCGGCCCCAACGGTGCGGGCAAAACCACATTACTGCAGTTGGCCGCGGGCTTGCTTACGCCGGATAACGGCACCGTGCGCGTGTATGGCCAGTCGCCGGCCGATGGGCCCAAAGCCTATGCGCGTATCGCGCTGGTGCCAGAACGCGAAGCGTTGCCTGGCATGCTGACGGCACGTGCCTTTGTTACGGCGCGTGCAACGATGCTGGGCGTACGCGACGTACGCACCGCCGTCGATCGCGCACTCGCGCTGGTGGAACTGGACACCGTTGCTGACCGACGCGTGGACGGATTCAGCAAAGGCATGCGACAACGCGCCAAACTTGCGGCAGCGTTAGTACATGAACCGACCGTCGTGTTGCTCGACGAACCGTTCAACGGACTCGACCCGCGGCAGCGTGTGCACATGATGCGACTGCTCGAAGCACGTGCGTCCGAAGGCACCGCCGTGTTACTCAGTTCGCACATCCTCGAAGAAATCGAAGGCGTTGCGTCGCGTATTCTGGTGGTATTGGCCGGGCGACTTGCCGCGACCGGTGATTATCGCGCGTTGCGACGACTGATGACCGATCAGCCACACACGGTGCGCGTCAAGACCAGTGATGATCGTGCGCTCGCCGCCGCGCTCATGCACTTGCCTCTCGTGCTCGGCGTCGAAGTTGCGTCGAGCGGATTGATGGTGCGTACCAACGATTACGCAGCGCTCGCCCGTGCGCTCTCACCAACGGCACGTGCTCGCGGTGTATCCGTGTTTGAAGTGGAAGCGCAAGACGAGTCGCTCGAGCATGTCTTCGCCTATTTGGTCCAACGATGACCGCGCCCGTCACTACCGCAACGCGTCGAGCGGCACCAGTGCAGCTTGGGCCGGTGTCCTTCTGGCACACCGGACGTGTGCTCCTGCAAATGTCGTGGGCGCGGACGATCACACCCGTGTTACTCGTGGCGATGTTGTTGCTCATCGCATTGCCGATGGTGTTCGCGCTGATCTTTGCGTCGCGCGGCGCGCTCTCCGGCGACCCGGTGCCATTTCTCATGCAGCGCTACGATCAGTTGGTGTGCGCGTTGGCCACGCCGGTGATTGCACTGCTCCTCGGCACGAGTGCGTTTAGCGCCGAGTCGGATGACGGCACATTGTTGTATCTGGTGACCACGACCACGCCGCGCTGGTGGATTACTTTTGTGCGCGTTGCTTTTGCGTCGGTCGGTACGGCGGTGCTCTCCGCTATAGCGGTGTGGGCAACAGGCAGGATTGCGACGAGTTCGAACGATCCAGATGGTGTGACACGCGCATTCACGATTGCCACGGCATTTGGTGGTGCGACGTACGCGGCACTGTTTACCACGCTGTCGCTGGTGACACGACGCGCGTTGGTGGCGGGCCTGATGTATGTCTTAATTTGGGAAGGTGTGTTGAGTTCGACATTCCCAGCCATTCACTACTTAAGCGTGCGGCAGTGGATGTTGGTGGTGGCGCATCGATTCATTGAGAGTACGGACAAAGGTGTGATAACGGGTCCATCATTCAGTGCGTCGCTCATTGGTGCGGCAGTGGTGTTCGTGATGGCGATCCTTGTTGGCGGGCAACGCTTACAACGTCCGCGGCTCTCGCGCATCGGCACATGATTCGGGCGCGGGAGGCAGGTGGCCTCATGCTCGGGCTGCCGTCATGCCCGAATGGTGGCGTCAGGCGCTGTCGCACGACAGGCGTGTTTGACGCCCGTCGTGCTACCGTCGGCACCGAGGCTGCGTATAGATTAACGAAGTGGTACGGCGCCGTAGCCAAGTGGTAAGGCAGGAGACTGCAAATCTCTCACCCGTCGGTTCGATTCCGACCGGCGCCTCTGTAGTTAACGCATCGTGTAACAAGCGTACCGCAAAGGCGCTCCGTTCCCTAAGAATGGAGCGCCGTTGCGTTGCTCAAAAGGCGCCATTCGCGGGTTGTCACGCGGACGGCGTAATTTACGAAACGCGGTGTTCAGTAACTCTGGTGTGCACCACACGACGGTATTCTTGCCGCGTCACGCGCCACCAAGCCGACAGTTTCAAGCCTGTATAGCAACCGTGTGACGTCCGGTGTAGTAGGGGCGAGTCGTCGCCCAAGTTCAGAGCAGCCCGAGATCTGACCATCGACCTCATGCATCACTTGAAGGACTGAGTAGTCCCTCGTACAAGCCCGCGTGATTGAGCAGGATGTCCTTGATCCCGCGTTGAACGGACGCCGAGTTGAGCGCCTGAGTACTCATTGAGGTATGGGCGTCGAACGCGCCCATGATGGCGTTGGTGATCGCAGTAGTAAGGTCTGGTGAGTTGGCGAACTGCGCCTTGGTGTTGTTCGCCGCCTGTTGCTGGAGGGTCTTGGACTCGAGCAGCTTGCCTTTGATCACGCTGTTCACGTAGACCAGCTTGTCCTGATCCGACAGCTCACCCGAGAACAGGTCGTTGACTTTTTCGATGATCGCCGCCAGCATCGCGCGCTCTCGCGCCTGCACGCTCCCGCTGCCAGCTTCGGTAAGCGGCGCAAGCATGGGCACCGTGTCGCTCGCCAGCGGCATGGCGATCGTGCCGCGCGACTTGAGCGTGTGGTGTGTCAACACGACCTGTGACAGGTCAATGCCTTCGCGCTCGCGTCCGAAATCGAGCAACGGCAACAGGGCGCGAAAGAAGATCGCGCGCTTCTCGATGGCGGTATTGCCGTAGTCGTAACACTGCGACAGAAACGTGTACAACCGCAGGTGCGCGCCCATATCGCTCTTGAACAGTGTCAGCGCATCAAGCGATTGCGTGGCCGACGCCGCCGCTGCGGCATCCTGCGCGTCTGCGCCCAAGCGCAACGCAATTTGCGCCGAGCGGTACCGTTTCATCAGGCGGTCTTCCACCGGTGCCAGCGCCGCCGACAAATCGCCCTGCTTCGCGCCAGCTGTCAGCGCCACCGCGACCACACGCTCGACTTCGAAGTCGTCATAGTGTGCGGCCCCATCCAGCTTGGCGCGCAGATTGTAGACGAGGTTGGGATCCGTCGTCGCCGACAGCGTGGCCGTTGCATAGTAGGTCTTGAACGCCTCCAACACGTCGTCCGCGTCGTTGACAAAATCCACGACGTACGTGGTGTCTTTGCCGGGCCGCGCGCGATTCAGCCGTGACAGCGTTTGCACCGCCTGAATGCCAGCCAATCGTTTGTCGACGTACATCCCGCACAACATCGGCTGATCAAATCCCGTCTGAAACTTGTTGGCCACGAGCAGGATCTGATACTCCTCAGTCGCGAACGCCTTCTCGATTTTGCGACCCCGGAGATTGGCGTTGAGGAACGCACTCTGCTCAGTCAACGGGTCAACGCTCGAGTCCATGTCCGCCACCTCACCGGAGAACGCCACCAGCGTGCGCATGGTGTAGCCGCGATCCGTGATGTAGCGCTCCATTGCGAGTTGCCAGCGCACGGCTTCTCTGCGGCTGGCCACAACCACCATCGCTTTCGCTTTCCCGCCGAGCAACGGTGCAACGAACCGGCGGAAGTGCTCGATCACCACTTCCACCTTCTGTGCAATGTTGTATGGATGGAGACGCACCCACCCCATGATCCCTTTCATCGCCGCGCTGCGCTCAACCTCTCGATCGTCCACCTCCACGCCATTGTGCGCGAGCTTAAAGGCCAGCGAGTACGGCGTGTAGTTCTTGAGCACGTCGAGAATGAATCCTTCCTCAATCGCCTGGCGCATCGAATAGACATGAAACGGCGTAGGCAGATTGTCCGGCGTCGGTTTGCGTGTTGGGTCAGGTCGCGTGCCGAACAACTCCAGGGTCTTGTTCTTGGGCGTGGCCGTGAACGCCACAAACGTCACACCGCCCTCATCCGCGCGCGCCGTCATCTGCGCAACCAACATGTCTTCCGTACTCACCTCACCACCATCGCCCAGCTCCTCCAACTCCTCGGCGCTTAACACCGCTTTCAGTTGCGACGCGGCCTCACCGGTTTGCGAGCTGTGTGCTTCGTCGGCAATCACAGCGAATCGTTTGCCGTTGGTGGCGGCCTGTTTACGCACTTCCGCCAACGCGTGCGGAAATGTCTGAATGGTGCAGGCGACGATCTTCTTGTCACCCTTGAGCGCATCGGCCAATTCGCTGCTTTTGCTGCCGCTCTTTCCCTCAATGTTGGCAACGACACCGGGCGTGCGCTGAAACCCCAACAGTTCGTCCTGCAACTGACCGTCAATCACTGTGCGGTCAGACACCACGAGCACGGTATCAAACACCTTCGCATCCTGCGCGTCATGTAACTCGGCCAGAAAGTGCGCCGTCCAGGCAATCGACTTGGTCTTCCCTGATCCCGCCGAATGCTGGATCAGATAGCGGCCACCAACGCCGTCGGTAAGCACCGCGGCTTGCAGCTTGCGCGTCACATCGAGCTGATGAAAGCGCGGGAAGATGATCTCCGTGATCTGTTGAGTATCGTCGCGACGTGCGACGAGATAGCGGCCAATGATCTCAAGCCACTGTTGCGCGCCCACACCTGCTCCCACAGATACGCGGTGCGATGTCCGGTGGGATTGATGGGATTCCCGGCGGCGCCGTTGTCGCCCTGGTTGAACGGCAGGAACACCGTATCCGCGCCCGTGAGTCGCGTCACCATGTGTACTTCACTGTTGCTCACGGCGAAGTGCACCAGCGCACCGCGCGGGAATGACAACAGCGGTTCAAGCGGCTGTCCCCTGGGGTTGGGGATGCGGTCGAGGCGATACTGATCGATCGCGTCGGTGATGCGCTGCGTGAAGTCGGTCTTGAGCTCCACCGTTGCTACAGGCACTCCATTCAAAAACAGCACGAGGTCCATGCTGTTCTCATTGTGCAGCGAATAGCGTATCTGTCGCACCACGCGCAATCGATTGGCGTTGTAGCGCGTCATGATGTCGGGATTCAACCCGAACGATGGTTTGAACGCAGCGAGCGTGAGCGGTTGCCGGAGACCAATCAGCTCAATGCCGCGGCGCAGCACATCGAGGGTGCCACGCTGATCGAGTTGCGTGCGCAGTCGGTCGAGCAGTACCTCGTCCGCTTCGGCGCCGTGGTTCTTGGTGAGCGCGGTCCATGCGCTGGGCTGCGTCTGTTGCACCCACGCGAGCACGTCGGCGGGGAAGAGTGCGCGTGCACGATCGTAGCCCGCGGCATCACCCTCGGCATACAGCCAACTGTGCGCGGCGAGGTGTGTGCAGATGTCAGACTCGAAGCTGATTTCCTTGTGCAGACTCATGCGCGGAGACGCAGCATTTTCATTGGTTGGGAGGGATGCTGCTGACGCCGCGCTGACGCCGATGTGTCACGTTGTCGCGAAAGGAGCCCTGAGTCAAACGTGGCCTGCAGGGCGTCTTCCTGCTAGTCTACAACGATGCAAGTCGCGCCTAGTCGCAACTTGACTGCAGCGAAATGATCAGCCTAGGGTAGTTTTTCAAGTGGTTCGGCGGTGAGCGGCTCTACAACTCTTCCCTCCCATTTTCGACGTGTCTCTCGCGAACAGCACTCCACACGTCCCGCTCGGTACCGGCATCTACGCTCGTACCGACGCAGCTCGCCTGTTACGTCTGACGCCTGATCGGCTTCGCCGGTGGGTCGGTGGATACACGTACCATCTACGTCAGTCGGCCGGTGGTCCCGCTGCCCGCCGTCGACAGGCACCCCGTGTGCATACAGAACTGCCAGTGATCGGGAACGCCATGGCCTTGTCGTTTCTGGAGCTGATGGAGCTACGGGTGGTGAAGGCGCTTGTCGATCGGGATCTGTCGTTGCAGCATGTCCGACGCGCGGCACAGCTTGCCGCAAAACGGTTCAACACGCGCCACCCGTTTGCGTCGCGTCGCGTGTTTACTGACGGGCGGCACATCTTCTCGGCAATATCCGACGAGGTGACCGCGCCGAACGTGGTGAAATGGACCCCCGGAGATATCGACCAAGTGGTGGCAGGCCCGGTGTTCGATCAGTTCCTCAGCGAGATTGAGTTTGACACCAGCACACTGCTTGCCGCGCGCTGGTGGCCACTGGGGCGACAGGTTCCGGTAGTACTCGATCCCGCCCTTCGATTCGGAGCGCCCGTTGTCGCCGGTACTGGCGTACGAACGTCCACGCTCGCACGGCTGGCGCGCACGTCAAGCGTTCGCGATGTCGCGGTCGCCTACGAGATGGAAGTCGCGCACGCGCAAGCGGCTGTCGACTTCGAGCGGATACTCTCCGCCGCGTGATCCTTCTGCTCGATGAGAACATGCCGCCCCGTGTCGCCGATGCGCTGCACGCACTCGGCACAATTGAGGGCGTATCATGTGACCAAGTATCTGCCGAAAGGCACGCCTGACGTGGAGATCTTCGGGTTCATGCGCGACAGGCCAACGTGGGTGCTGGTGACGCAAGACGACCGGATACGCAAACGCAAGCAGGAATTGGCGGCACTTCGTCAGGCGAATGTTGGCGCGTTCGTACTGACCGGACGTGCCGAACGCTCGGTGGAGGGAATGCTGGCATTTCTCGCCAGCGTGTTGGATGGCATGCGGAAGCAGGTGGCCACGACGAAGAGACCATTCGTGATCGGCATCTCGGATAAACGACGGTTTGATCGGTTGATCTGAAGGCCTCGAGAGGGCGAAACACGCGGTCGTTCAACTACGCACCTACGGCTTGGCGCTTGAGCGCATCAAGAGTCTCGCCATCCTCGCGTCGAGGCTCCATCGCTAGTGCGGACCCATCATCCAGGCAACATTGCTATATGCTGTAGCGACGGACGGGCGCCATGAACGCTCAGCCGATGACCAAGCGTCCATCGTACATCCACTGGCGCACTACAACGGCGCGGACGCTTGCCATGTCGGCATGTGCGGGATTGATGAGGATATTCATTTCCTCGGGCACGATCACAGATGGCACTTGTGCGAGTAGCGATGTATTCGACGTTGCCCACGCCGTGCCCCATTCCAACGACGTTCGGCCAGCCGGAATGGCGTTCCACGCTACATGAGTGGCGCGGTCAAACATGGTGCGCGAGGCCCACATCGCGTCCGATACGGTGATGGCCACGAGGTAGCGGTTGAGCGGCAGCGGATCGCCACTTGCCGCATGCACGATCGTCTCCAGACAGGCCAATGCCCGCGTGGTGGAGGTGTACACCATCGGCGTCTTCGGTCGATTCCATCGCGCACCAGATTTGGCAGCCCCGCCACCAGACAAATCACCGGCCGGATAGTGGGGCGACTCGGTGGCGATCCGCCACAACACGATCATTGCACCATCATTCAACCACGCGCGTCGTTCGCGAATACGGCGTGCGCGTCACGCGTAGGCACCCGATTGCATGTGGTCGATGAGCTGCGCGACGAGTGCTCGCCCTTCGATGGTATCCATCATCGACTCCGGCGTCACGCCACCTAACGCCGCGTTCGGGCGGCCCAGCCAGCGTCCCGTCCACGCAAACGCATTGAACGTCGCGTCCGTACCCGACTCGCGCACGATGTCCTGCACGCGGTTCGCCAAGCTGGCCAGTGCCAACAGACGCTCACTCTCTGGCAGACTCAACGCCTTACGGCTGGACACCTTGCGAATCGCGGTGGCGCGTGGGACGGATAGAATCGCGTACAGCCGATCCAACGTCATCGACATCTGCTCTGCGATCTGCGGAAGCAGTGAGGCGGGCAATCCGGCCCGCAACGCCGCAATGCGTTCAGCGACTGACATCGTGTCGATCTCCGTCACCGATGCAACCGACCACTGCGCAGCCGACTCGCGAACGACCCGGGTTGGCGACGTTAGGATTGCATAATCGTCATGCCGCGCGTCGGGCATCCTTCGCCCTCCGACCTTCACCGAGGTCCGGTGAGACGTCGACGCCAGATCGGCCCGTTCGAGCTGGCGTGGCTTGGCCGACGACTTGTCCGTCCGCCCTTTGGCTGAGGTTGCCCGTTTCTTTGGATAGCTCATATGAAACAAATCTATGCCTCAATTGTCACTTCGCAAGCCTTGATCCTCCGTGACTTTCGCAATTACATCGTGTCGCGCGACACAAGCGGCGGTGCATTTACTCATGTTGCGCGGCTGCCGCATGTCATACATGAAGCTCCTCAAGTTGCTGTATTTGGCTGCCAGAGGTGCGCTGCTCGCACATGGACGTCCGATCACGTACGACCGCTATGTGTCGATGGATCACGGACCTGTGCTCAGCCAGACGTACAACCTGATCGTCGCCGAACAATCACAAGGACAACCGCCGAGCTATTGGAGACAGTTCATCTCCCAGCGCGGTTTTCAGTGAGTTTGGTGCAATGAGCCGATGGCAAATCGTGGACTTCGTGCACACCCTGCCGGAATGGGAGGATCCGCATGGGTCTTCGGTGCCAATCGCCCTTCGTGACGTGCTCAAGGGCGGTGGCATGGAGGAGGACGACGTCGAGGCGGTTGAGGAGGCGTTGCTCTCGGAAGAGACCTTAGCCGTGCTGGTCAGCTAACCTCGAGTACTCGCAATAGCTTAGGCCCATGGCACAACGAGCGAGCGCGATCAATCCAGCGGTGTTGCGGTGGGCCCGGGAGCGCGCCGGTCTGTCCATCGGAGATGTCGCATCGCGCCTCGGCAAGGATCCCGCCGTTATCGCTGCGTGGGAGAGCGGTGACGCATTCCCGGCGTACGGACAACTGGAACAGCTCGCCGAATCCTTGTACAAACGGCCCGTCGCGCTGTTTTTCCTGCCAGCGCCGCCGGATGAGCCGCCGGTGCAGAACGAGTTCCGCACATTGCCGGATGCGGACATCGCGGCGTTGGGCGCGGACACGCGATACGCGTTGCGCGATGCTCAGGCGTTTCAGACCTCGCTTCGCGAGCTAACGGGCGGGCGAAATCCCGCCGAGCGTCTGATCTTTCGAGAATTGAGCGCAGCGGCGACAACTGACCCAGTGACTCTCGCCGCGCGAGCGCGCGACTATCTCGGCATTGGCCTGGTCGATCAGCAGCGATGGTCAGACGCTGAGAAGGCGATGGCTGCGTGGCGCATGGCGCTCGAGAACGTGGGCGTGTTCGTAGTCAAGCGATCCTTTAGCGATCGCGCGGTCTCAGGATTCTGCGTACACGACGCCGTGTTTCCGCTCATCGTCATCAACAACAGCACGTCGTTTGCGCGACAGATCTTTACGCTCTTTCACGAGCTTGCGCACATTCTGTTTGGTGTGAGCAGTATGACCGTCGTCGATCCGGATCTCATCACCAGACTGTCGCCCTCGAACAAGCGGCTGGAAATCGCCTGCAATCAGTTTGCTGCAGAGGTACTCGTACCGGACGCCGCCGACACCTTCGGACAGTGGCACATTCTCCGTGTCGCGGAGTGCACTATCACGCACCGGCTTGCCTTTCGTTTTGCCCTTTGCTGAAAGCACCACCGCACCGCTTGCATCCCGCTCCGGTCGTTCGACGGTAATCGTGCGGTAGCCGAAATGTTCATTTTTATAGATGCGGCTGATCGGTACGCCGTCCCGCGTCACCTCCTCGAAATTGCCGAAGATGCGTGTGATGTCGTCAATGTGCGCCGCGCTCAACTCTTTGCGCTTGCTGCCCAGACTCTTGCGCATCTTCTGCCACATACCACTCGCATCAATGAGCTGCACCAGGCCTTTGCGCGCGGCCGGTTTCCGGTTGCTGACAATCCATATGTATGTGCTGATGCCGGTGTTGTAGAACATGTCCGTCGGCAAGCCAACAATCGCCTCCACCAGATCATGCTCCAGCACGTAGCGCCGAATTTCACTCTCCCCCGAGCCTGCGCCACCGGTAAACAGTGGTGACCCATTCAGCACGATGCCAAAACGGCTGCCGCCATCCACCGCGGGGCGCATCTTGGAGATGAGATGCAACAGGAACAGCAGTGACCCATCACTCACGCGCGGCAGCCCCGGACCAAAGCGACCATGAAAGCCTTGGGTTTCGGCTTCCTTGCGCACTTCTTTCTCAATCTTCTTCCATTCTACGCCAAACGGTGGGTTGGACAGCATGTAGTCAAACTTTTTGCCCGCCAGTCCGTCGGCCGACAGCGTGTTCCCCGCGATGATGTTGGCGACGTCCTGCCCCTTGATGAGCATGTCGGCTTTGCAAATCGCGTACGACTCATCGTTGAGCTCCTGCCCGTACATCACCAGCCGAGCGTCGGGGTTGAGGCCGGCGAGATGTTCGTCGGCCACGCTCAGCATGCCGCCCGTGCCCGCAGTGGGATCGTAGAGCGACCGCACAACACCGGGCTTCGTGAGCGCGTCGTCGTCTTCAATGAAGAGCAGGTTGACCATGAGCCGAATCACTTCGCGTGGCGTGAAGTGTTCGCCCGCGGTTTCGTTGGAGAGTTCGGCAAACTTGCGGATCAGCTCCTCGAACACGGCGCCCATTTGCGCATTGCTGACTGCATCGGGGTGCAGGTTGATCGCAGCAAACTTCTCCGCCACCAGATAGAGCAAGCCGGCCTTGTCGAGCTTGTCGATCTGCGTATGAAAATCGAAACGCTCGAAGATGTCGCGCACCGTTGGCGAGAAGGCTTGCAGATATGCGCGCAGGTTTTCGGCGATGTGGTCCTGATCGCCCATGACTTTTTTCAGATCGAGCGGCGACTCGTTGTAGAAGAATTGCGTCGACTCCTTGACCATGAACGGCACGGGGTTGATGCCCACGGCTTCGCGTTTGGCCTTCTCGGCTAGCACCTTCGCCTTGGTGCGTTCCAGCACGCAATCAAGGCGGCGAAGCACCGTAAACGGCAAGATGACCTTGCCATAATCGGACTGTTTAAAGTCACCGCGGAGGAGGTCGGCGACGGACCAGAGGAACGACGAGAGATTGGCGTCAGGCATTTCGTGTAACGTCGATGGCCGAATGCCCGGGCGCAACCGGAAACGACAAACGCCCCATCCATGTGGACGAGGCGTTCGCGACCGCACCAACTGCATCTGTCTACCAGCGCGCGCGGAAATCGTAGTCGTCGGCGCCGCTGCGCCGGTCCTCAAGCCGGATGATCGCCGTGTACCCGTTCGCGGCCGACGGTTGCTGCACCACATCCACCGCACCACGACCGCTCCGCTTGTCGACGTCCACCCGCACGTTGGCGCGCGGTAGCCCGGCTCCCACGATGTCGGCGTTCACGTCGCGCAACGGCTTGCCGCTCCGCGTGATGAACTCTACCCGTCGACCCTGGATGCGCACTTCCACCACGTCATCCACGCGACCGCTCCAGCGCAACGCACCGGCGACTCCGTATCCACCACGCGGCCCACGTCGGTCACGATCGAACCACGCGTCGCCGTCGCGCCAGTCACGGTTGTGATCACGATTGCCGTCGCGTCGATCGCGGTCATCGTCACGCCGATCCCGATCGCGCCAATCGTCGCGATTGCGATCGTCGTCACGACCACGAAAGTCGCGTGGGTCATCGTCACGCCAGATGGCCGTCAGGCGATACTGGTCGGCGCCACCTCGCGGATCCTGAATGCGCACCACCGCCTGGTATCCATTGCGCGCATTCGGCTGTTCGATCACCGCCACGGTGCCGCGGCCCTCCTCCACACGAACGTCGACGCTGCCGCGACCGCGCGGAATAGCGTTGTTGACGCGCGCGCGATACGGCTGGTTCGCGTCAACACCTTGCGTGCTGATGTCATTGCCGCGCAGCACGATGTACAACTCGCGATCCACCCGCCCGTCAAAGAAAAACAGCGGTTGATCTTTTGCTGCGGCGGTGGCACTGGCAACCGCAACGAGGCCAGTAACGAGGGGCAGCGACCGCACGATCGAACGAAACACCGTCATGGTTCCTCCCGCGCTAACGTGTGTAACACCCGCTCAAGTGGGCGGGCTTTCGCGTGCGTAGGGTGCATCGATAGTGCCAATGCTCGGCGCGCGAGGTCCAAGCGCGCGAGAGCCGTGTAAGTTCCGTGTTGGTATCGCTCTAGCCGCGTCGCGATGCGATCAGGCTTCAGTCGGGATCGTTGTTGTTGTCCGGTGCAGCGGACAATCCATTGCGCCATTTGAAGGACGGCGCGCACCCGCCAACGATTGAACAGCATTGTACGGCGAACCGCATGAACCACGAACAGCGATGGCGACGACGACGAGTCCCGCACATGCGTCAGAGATGCCCAGCACTTTCATGGCGGGCTGCCAGGTCGCTTTCTTTTCCATAGGGAATGCGCGTGGGGCTTGCATGGCGCGATGCCGCTCACATGGTCGCGCGCAAGTTCGCCAAACGTAGCCAGTCGGTCCAACTTTCGTGGCCGCCGTCCACGCTGCTTTCGGTCGGGGCGGGCGGCGTGGTAAGATCCTCCGTCGCCATTCCTGTTCCCAACGCACATTCGCCATCCGTCTGCGCTCCAGAGGAGCCCATGAGACTCGTCCGTTCTCTACTCACGTTCGCTGCCACGTTTGTGGCCAGCGTTCCAGTCCTCGCACAAACGCGCGCCGTTTCGACCGCCGACTACGATCGCGCGTCGGCACAACTGGCGCCAAGTCTTGCCGGCCTTGTGGTGGGCGGCACGGTCGTGCCCAACTGGCTGCCCGACGACCGCTTCTGGTACCGAACTGGCACAGGTGCGAGCGCGCAGACGGTGCTGGTTGATCCGGCAAAGAAATCGCGCGTCGTGTGCGATGCGGCTCGCAGCAACTGTCCCGGTGTGCCTGCTGCCGCAGACTCCGCAGTCGGCGGGCGAGGTGGTCGCGGCGGGGGCGGCGGGGGCGGCGGCGGCGGCGGCGGATTTCCTGGCGCAGTTGGCGGGCGTGGCAACTCGGTCACCTCACCTGATGGAAAGCGCGCGGCATTTATTCGCGACTGGAACTTGTGGGTGCGTGACGTCGCCACCGGTCAGGAGAAAAAGTTGACGACCGACGGTAGCACGAACTTTGGCTACGCAACAGACAACGCCGGCTGGGCGGGCAGTGATCGCGCGATTCTACTCTGGTCGCCCGACTCGAAGAAGATTGCGACGCAACAACAGGATGAACGCAATGTTGGCGACATGTATCTCGTCGACACCAAGGCGGGACATCCCAATCTCCGCTCGTGGAAGTATCCACTGCCGGGCGACAGCGTGGTCGCGATGTTGCAGCGCGTCATCATTGATGTGGACGCGGGCACCGTGGTGCGGTTGCAGATGCCGCCGGATTTTCATCGCGCGACGATGGGCGACAACATCACGATGGCAGACTACAACTGGAGCCCGGACGGCAGCAAGCTGGCTTTGGTCTCCACCGATCGTGCACACAAGAGCGCCACGTTTCGTGTGGCGGATGCAGCGACGGGTGCCGTGCGCACGGTGTTCAACGAAACCGTGTCGACGCATTTTGAAGCGCGCACCGGGTGGCGTATGCTGTGGGCCACAAACGAAATTCTCTGGTACTCGCAACGCGACGATTGGGGCCAGCTGTATCTCTACGATCTCACCACCGGAACGCCTAAGAACAAGGTGACGAGTGGGGACGGGCCCGTCACGCAAATCGCGCGCATCGATGAAACCGCGCGCACGCTTTGGTACGCGGCGAACGGTCGCGAACCGGGACAGGACCCGTATTTCGCGCACTTCTATCGTATCGGGTTGGACGGCAAGAAACAGACGTCGCTCACACCGGACGTTGGTGACCACACGATGCAGTTGTCGCCAAGTGGTCGCTACCTCATCGATACGTACTCTTCGCCCGACGTGCCCCCCGTTGCGGTGTTGCGCGATGGCATGGGCAAGTTACTTATGCCGCTGGAGCAAGCGGACGTCTCGAGGTTGATGGCGACGGGTTGGAAGCCGCCGATTCCGATCAAGGTGAAAGCGGCGGACGGTACGACGGATCTCTACGGTATGATGTTCCGTCCGTCCAACTTCGATCCGAGCAAGAAGTATCCAATCATCAACAACGCGTATCCGGGTCCACAGAGTGGCAGTGTTGGTGGTCGCAGTTTCACATCCGCGCGTGGCGACAAACAAGCGCTCGCTGAACTCGGCTTCATCGTCGTGTCGATTGATGGACGCGGTACGCCCGGTCGCTCGAAATCCTTTCATGATGCGTACTATGGGCGCATGGGTCGCGATAACACGATCCCCGATCAAGTCGCGGGCATGAAGGACCTGGCGAAGCAGTCTCCGGGGATCGACATCGACAAAGCGGCGATGTGGGGACATTCAGGCGGGGGCTTCATCACGGCCGACGCGATGTTCCGTTTTCCGGATTTCTTCAAGGTGGGCATTGCGGAGTCGGGCAATCACGACCAGCGCGTCTACGAAGACGATTGGGGCGAGCGGTATCAGGGATTGCTGGAGAAAACACCGGACGGCAAAGACAGCTACGACATCGAAGCCAACCAGACGTTCGCCAAGAACCTGAAAGGACACTTGTTGCTGGCCCACGGCACGATGGACAACAACGTGCCGCCGTACAACACGCTGCTCGTCGCCGAAGCGCTCATCAAAGCGAACAAAGATTTTGATTTGCTGATGCTGCCCAACCAGGCGCACGGGTACGGCACCATGTCCAACTATATGATGCGCCGTCGCTGGGACTACTTCGTCAAGTATCTGCTCGGTGCGGAACCGCCAAAGGAGTACGAGATCAAGACGATTACGCGACCGGTGCCCTGACGCAGGTGAGACGCGGCGATGGCGTGTGCGTTACAGCGTCATCGCCGCCGAGTTGAGCATGCCGATCGCCATTGAGACCGCGGCGAGAAAGATCGCCGGAGCGAGCTTGCCCTCTTTGACATCGCCTGACAGTTGCGGCAGCAGGAGTCGCGTCACGCCGAAGGCGACGAGTTGCGCAACCAGTGCGACACCGCTCCAGACCAGCATGTCGGGAATGCTTTCACTTTGCGCGACCGCTTGCGCGAGTGGGAGCGTGTAGCCGAGCAGGGCGCCGCCGAGCGAGATCGCAGCGGCACTGTTGCCCTGGCGAATGAGCGCGAACTCGCGGTAGGGCGTGACCGCGATATAGATCGTCACGAAGAGCACGACCGCCACCGACGCGATGGCGAAGTAGATGGCGTGCGCGCCGACGCCGTCCAGTGCCGCGCTGAACACCGTTGAATCCATGCAATGCTCCGTGCGGGTGAGGTGCTGTGTGCGGCGGTGATACGCTCGGTCAGGGAGTATGCGGGCGCGCGCGTGGTCTTCGCAACGACAGGCGCATTTCGCGCTGTACTTGTTGCCGCTGACGCGATCGCGACCGGCACCTCCTCGTCGAGAGGTTGTGCTGGGTCCGATTTGCACACAAACTCCATCCTATCATCTTTCCCGGAGAACCCATGCGCGTCGTTAGACAGCGAATGCAAACGTCGCTGTGCGCGCCAACGCATCTGGTCGGCATTGAGACGCATCGACGACGAACGAGATGATGTGTCGTCATTGCGGGCAGCTCTGCGTCAAGGCTGCGCAGCCAGACGTCCGATGACGAGACAGGGGCGCCACTCGGCCATCGGGTCGGTGCGAAACGTTGGTGTGCGCGCGCGAATCTGGTCGACGTCGCGGCGCATCGACAATACCTGCGAGGCCGCAGCGTTGTAGCGCGCCGCCACGACTCCGCGGACGACACCGGGGCGTCACCCGGTCCTCGGGTAGGTGTGACGCGGCGGTGCGCGTTAATCGATGTAGTCGACGCAGCATCGGCCGTGCATGACCGCAAGTGTGTCTGTCGCCTAGGCGACCGATTTCACCGTCTTGACCTACGGTGCGGATGACCTAGCTTTGCGACGAAGGGTGCCTGGGAATTACGGGAACCTCACGCCAAGCGGGGCTGGACAGCGCGACACGGAGCCTGAACCACTCTTTTGGGAACTACGATGACACGACGAATTGCGATCGCGTTGCTGCTGATGACGTCGCTCGAGCTACCCCGTGCTACAGCCACGGCAATGCAACCAAGCTCACAACGGGTGCCGAGCGTCGCTGGACCCTCCTTGGAGCAAACGCGTGACTGGCTACAGCGGAACGTCCAGAAACTGGGGGTAGCGGAGGTCGTGTTATCCACCGCAG
>JAYSVL010000145.1:0-2373 GCA_043718595.1 Gemmatimonadaceae bacterium | reverse complement strand
TGCCGCACGCACTCGTCGAGCGCGAAGTGGCGCATCGCGGACTGACGGCGCTGCACGTGGTCGACACCATGCACGAACGCAAAGCGATGCTGGCCGAGCTGGCGGATGCCTTCATCGTGCTACCCGGCGGACTGGGGACGCTTGAGGAATTCTTCGAGACGTGGACGTGGGCGCAGCTCGGTGTGCACCAAAAACCGTTGGCCTTGCTGGACGTGGCCGGATTCTGGGCCCCGATGGTGGCGTTTCTCGCACATGTTGAGCGTCAGGGGTTTCTGCGCGGTACGCCACTCGACTGGCTCATCGTGGACGAAGATCCCGAGCGCCTGCTTGACCGCCTCGACGCGTTTGTGCCGCCTCCCACGCGCCGCTGGATCCGACTCGCCGACACGTAACACAGCGCACACTCACCATACCGAGCAGACACATGCAGATCGAATTCAGCGGTGCCGCGCGCGAAGTGACCGGCTCATGTCACATTCTGCGCGTTGGCGTGAAGACCGTGCTCCTGGACTGCGGGCTCTTTCAGGGGCACCGCGCACAAAGTCGCGTGAAGAACATGAAACTGCCGCTGCCGGTCGAACAGATCGACGCAATTGTCTTGTCACACGCCCACATCGACCACGCGGGACGGTTGCCGTTTCTGGTTAACAAGGGATACGCGAATACGATCTGGGCCACCGCCGCGACACGTGACTTGTGCGCCGTCATGCTCGCCGACTCGGCGCACATTCAGGAGAAAGACGCCGAGTTTCTGGAGCGACGTGGACAGCCGCACGCTGAGCCGCTCTACACCATGCGCGACGCGACGACCACACAAGAGCGGATGATCGGCGTGCCGTATCACAAGTGGTTCGACGTGACCGATGGCGTGCGCGCGCAATATGTCGATGCCGGTCATATCCTCGGTTCGGCCTCCGTTGTGATTGAGGCGCGCGAAGCCGGTGCGACGAAGCGCATTGTGTTTAGTGGCGACATCGGCCGCGACGGACTGCCGATCATCCGCGATCCGGAACCGCCAACGGGTGGTGCCGATGTGATCCTTTGCGAATCCACCTATGGCAATCGCGATCACGAGTCTGTCGAAGGAGCGCGCGAGCAACTCGGCCGCATTGTGCGTGAGACAGCGGCTCGTGGTGGTCGCATTCTCATTCCGTCGTTCGCGGTGGGGCGCACGCAGGAGTTGCTGTACGACCTGAATGTATTGCGGACGGACGGAAAGATTCCGGCGATTCCCATTATTGTCGACTCGCCGCTGGCGATCAGTGCAACGTCCGTGTTTCAGCTACACCCCGAAGTGTACGACCAGAGCGAGACATTGGTGAACGAGACGCCTGATCTGTTCGAATTTCCGATGGTGCGGTTCACGCGCGACGTGAAAGATTCGAAGGCGCTGAACACGGCACACGGGCCAATGATCATCATCGCCGCGTCCGGCATGGCGGAGTCGGGACGCATTCTGCATCACTTGAAGAGCGGCGCCAGTGATCCACGCAACACGATCCTGATTGTTGGCTTTCAGGCCGAACACACGCTCGGGCGGCGCATTGTCGAACGCCAGCCAACGCTCAGGGTGTTTGGCGAGGAGGTGCCACTGACAGCGCACGTGGAAATTCTCAACGGATACAGTGCGCACGGCGATCGCAGCGACCTGCGGCACTGGCTTGATGCGGTACGCGACGGTGGCGCGCTCAGCGGGCGTGGTGCGCCAGCAGTGCACCTCGTACACGGTGAACGGGCGGCGCAGGACGCGTTCGCCACATCGCTACGGACAGCGGGATACACCGTGGATGCACCCGAGCCCGGCGACATTCGCGAGGTGTAGCACCGTCGCGGCACGCGCCACCGCTGGCATGGCGGTAGCTTGTGATGTATGCCACGTGGAACTCGGCGCGTTGTGATGCGCGCGGTCACCGTCCTGCTTGCCGGGTGGGTGCTCTGTCTGTCGGGAATCGTGATCTGGTCGCAGCGCAATGCGAGCGGCCGGGCAGACGCAATCGTGGTCATGGGCGCCGCGCAATATGTTGGACGACCATCGCCCGTGTTGCGCGCGCGACTCGATCATGCGCTCGACCTATGGCGTGACGCTCGGGCGTCCCGCATTGTGCTCACCGGCGGGCGCAACGAGGGCGATCAGATCAGTGAAGCAGAAGCCGGACGACGCTATGTGCAGCCGCGAGGTATTCCGGCAAGCGCGATTCTGATTGAGGGCAATGGTCGCACCACCCTTGCATCAATGCATGGCGCGGCGATCTTGCTTCGCGCCTCAAACGACAGTGTCAAGCAGCGCGTGTTATTGGTGAGCGATCCATTTCACATGCTGCGGCTTGATGTGTTGGCGCGTCTCCATGGCCTTACGCCAATGCCATCACCAAC
>JAYSVL010000144.1:0-23304 GCA_043718595.1 Gemmatimonadaceae bacterium | reverse complement strand
AAGTGATTTATGTCGGCACGGGCGAGGCGAACGTGCGCAACTCGGTGTCGTTCGGAAACGGCGTGTACAAATCCACCGATGGCGGCAAGTCGTGGCGTCATCTCGGGCTGACTGACACACGCCACATTTCGCGCATTGTCATCAACCCAATCGATCCAAGAAAAGTCTACGTGGCCGCGATCGGACACGCCTTTGGACCAAACGAAGAACGTGGCGTGTTCATGAGCGACGACGCCGGCGACACGTGGAAGAAGGTGCTCTACCTCGACAACATGCACGGCGCATCTGACCTGGACATCGACCCCAAAAATCCAAACCTGCTGTACGCCGGCATGTGGCTCTTTGACCGCAAGCAATGGACGTTCACCTCCGGCGACGAAAAAGGCGGCATCTACCGTTCAATCGACGGCGGAAAATCCTGGACGAAAGCCACGAAGGGACTACCAAAGCTGATCGGGCGCATCGGCATTAAGGTCGCGCCGTCGTCACCGAATATTGTGTATGCCGTGGCCGAGACGCGCGAAGGATACGTTTTCAAGTCCACCGACAATGGCGAAAGCTGGACCAAAACAAGCGACAACGCGCATACACTGGGCCGCGGGTTCTACTACGCCGACCTTCGCGTAGACCCTACCAATGAAAACCGCGTGTACACACTCGGCATGTCGTTCACACATTCCATCGACGGCGGACTGACCTTCAAGCCGATGACGGGCAACTTCCACGGTGATCACCAAACCATGTGGATCGACCCGAAAAATCCGCGTCGCATGTTCATGGGTGACGACGGTGGTTTGAACGTGACAAACGATCAGGGCGGCGCATGGCAGTGGTTCCCCAATCTGCCGGTGGGCCAGTTCTATCAGGTCAGTTACGACATGCGGGAACCGTTCTACTCAGTATCCGGCGGACTGCAGGACAACGGTACGTGGGTGGGACCAAGCCGGTCGCGCAGTGGCGCAATTCTCTCCGACGCCTGGCGGTTCATTCAGGGTGGCGATGGCTACTACGCCGTGTCCCATCCGGATGACCCAGACCGGTTTCTGTCCGATCTGCAAGCAGGTGGCATCGTTGCCACCAATCTTCGCACGTTCGAACAGCGCGAAGCCAGTCCACAGGTCAAGCGCATGGATGGATATCCTGCCGATTCCAACAAGGTGCGCTTCAACTGGAACGCACCCATCGTGAAATCACCGCACGACGGCAAGGTGGTCTACTTTGCCGGAAACATCGTGTTTCGTTCGACCGACTGGGGCACCACGTGGACCGCGATCTCGCCCGACCTGTCAAAAAACGACAAGTCGCGTCAGGGTGACGCAGGCGGTCCCATTCTCAAAGAGAATACGGTGGCCGAGTACTACGGCACGGTCTACTCGCTGGAAGAATCGCCGGTGCGAAAGGGCGTAATCTGGGTGGGCACCGACGACGGCAACGTGCAGCTCACGCAAGATGACGGAAAGAGCTGGATCAACGTCGCGGACAACATCCCCGGCGTAGGTCCCAACGCCGTTGTGTCGGCGGTTGAGCCCTCGCACACGGATGCGGGCACTGCGTATGTCGGCATTGAGCGTCGCATGATGGACGACTTCAAGCCGTACGTGTTCAAGACCACCGACTTTGGCAAATCGTGGACGAACATCACGGGCAACATCCCAGGCACGGCGTATGTGCAAGTCGTGCGCGAAGACCCGAAGAACAACAACCTCGTGTACGTCGGTACTGAGCTTGGCCTGTTTGTAAATTGGGCCGGTGGCAAAGGCGACTGGACCAAATTGCACCTCGGCAACTTGCCTAGTGTTGCGGTGCATGAAGTGCGCGTGCACCCGCGAGACAACGACCTGATTGTCGCAACGCATGGCCGCGCGATTTGGATTCTCGACGATGCGTCACCGATTCAACAAATGACAACACAAATCGCACTCAAGGATGCGCATTTGTTTCCGACACGAACCGCCACCCGGTTCAATACCGGTGGCGGCGAGTGGAGCTGGGGCAGCCAGGCATTCAAAGGCAAGAACGCCGACTACGGTGCGGCCCTCACCTACTGGATGAAGGAAAAGCCTGCGGCTGACTCACTCGTGAAGATGGAGATCTTGAAGAACGGCGCCGTGATTCGCACGCTAAAAAAACCCTCCGCCGCGCAAGGGTTCAATCGCGTTACATGGGACCTTCGGTACGACGCGCCCAAAGTGTTAAGTGATATGCCGCCAGATTCAAACGAAGTGGGTGATTGGCGCTCTCGGCCAGCGGGACCGCAGGCCCTGCCGGGTGCTTATACCGCACGACTAACGGTCAATGGTCAGACCCAAGAGCAATCGCTCACGATTCGCATCGATCCATCGTCTGGCGTAACGGTTGCCACGCTGCAGACACAGTTCGATCAGGCGACGCGGCTCAATTCGGTGATCGCCACGCTGATTGACACTGAACGCAACTTGATCGCGTTTCGCGGGCAGGTCGACGAGCGAGCTAAGTCGGGCACCGAAATGTTTGGCGACGCTGCCAAAACATTGGTGAGCGCTGCGAGCGAAGAGATTGGCAAACTGGATGGCGTGCGGCTTCAGGTGACGCGACCCAAACTCGACAAAGTGCCGTTTTACTCCGAGGGTCCACGACCGCTCGAGCGCGCGATGAATTTGATGGGTTCGATTGACAGCGGACTCAATCCCAGCATTCCCGGTCAGCTCGAATACGCCGGCGACGTTCGCCGCGATGCGCAAACCGTGATAGACATGGTGGAGCGACAGGTCGACGCCACTGTCAAGCGCATCAATCCGTTGTTGCAAGCACTCGGATTGCCGGCGCTTTCCCCGCCCGGAAAGAAGCCGAACGCGATGTAGTCCGCTCAGTTTAGACCCGGCCGTCCCCAGGCATACGAACGGCGAGACGAGGGCGGCCGTAGTTCCACTCGCCGTGAGCTACGGTTCGCAGAAACCGAAGATGTCCCCGTATCCGTTGATGCGACCGCTGCTGTTGGCCGCCAGGAGGGTGCTGATTGAACAAATGCGATTCACCGACAGGGTGCCACCGCGTCCACCGCCGCCGCCGAAACCGCCGCGGCCAGAGGGCTGCGACCTGATGATCACGCTGGTCGAATCGATCGGCAGTTCGGCGACATTCGCGTAGTAGTTGCCCGCGATGCCGTCCTGAAACAGGTACTGTTCCACGTTCGACGCGTAGAAGGCGCCAACCGTGGCACCGTGCGCCTTGAGCCACGCACCAACCGATCGGATGGCCTTGTCACCGCCAAAATTGCCGACCACCGGCACAATCAGATTCTTTGCGTGCAGATCCTTTATCGCGCGCCAGTTTATCTCGTTGGCCAGAAATCCGCGATTGAGCCCCGTGCCGTCATCGCGCGTGACAATCTCCCGATAACTCGGCATTCCACCACCACCTCCGCCGCGAAAACCGCCGCCGCGGGTGGATGTGTACGTCAAGTCCAGTCCATTGAAATAGAACTGGTCGTAGATCCACGTCATGCGCTCCAAGTCAGACTGCGACAACGCATAGCCGTGCTGCCTGGTGAGGAGTGCGGTTACCTCCCGCCGATTTTTCGCGTACAACACGCTGTCGCCGTACACCATATAGTAGGCGCTCATGATTGAGTCGGCCGACGACGCGGTGTCGAGTCCCAACGGGCGCGGTTTGCTGAAGAGTCGCGAGACAAACTCTGCGCGATCGGCGGAGAGTTCGAACAGCGCTTTGTAGAGCAGGTGGCCGAGCAGGTTGCCGCGGCGGATGTCGATGATGACGACCATCGACGGCCTGAGTGCCGCTATGTAAGTGAAGTTCTGCTCTGGGCCGACGCCCAGATAGACCTTTCCTGTTCGCGGTGCGCTGAGCAAACCCGGAATCACAACCTGATACCCGCGTTCATTCGATAGCAGGTTTTCCGAGGTGAACGAACCCTCCGGTTCCGACATCGCGAGCGTGTAGGCCCAGAACTCCTGGTCGGTGAGTCGGGTTGGCAGCGACGGAGCTGTGGCCGCGACTCCACTCCCGGTCGAGGAGGCCTGTGCGTGGCTGAGGCATGGCGTCGAGAGGACGAACGCGAGCGTAGCGCCACGTATCCAGCGACACAGATCGGCGTTGATCATTCGCTGCATAGGAAGTCCGTGAAGGCAGGTGGGCGACACACGACGGTGGTGGCGAGAACGGGAACATGAGCGGCCAACCACGGTCGCGGCAAGAAGCGATCCTGCCGGCTGAACCTCGCGGGATTTCACACCATCGAAGAGTGGCTCTCGATGATGCACCAGACGATGGCGAAGAACTACGATCGGCTCGACGGCGTGCTGGCGGCGATGCAACCGAACACCACTTCCGTTGCCGATCTCGCCGTACCTCCCGCCGTGCCTCCCACGCAACACCCAACATTCACCAGAGGGACATCCACATGAGCAAGTTGACGCTGATCACCGAAGGCGATCGCCACGTTGTTGCCACACGATTCTTCGCAGCTTCGCCCGAGTTCGTGTACCGCGCGCATACCGAACCCGCACTGGTGCAGCAGTGGATGCTCGGACCGGACGGGTGGACGATGCCGGTGTGCATCACCGATGCAAAAGTTGGCGGTGCCATCCGCTTCGAATGGTCAGACGGCAACGGCAACGGGTTTCATCTCACCGGTGAGTACCTGGCACTCGATCCGTACAGCCGGATTGTGCACGTCGAGCGCATGTTCCTGCCTGACCCCACGCCGGACAACCACGTGGAGACAAGTTTTCGCGCACACGGCGATGGTACCATGATGACGATGCGAATGACGTTGCCCGATGCCGCCACGCGCTCCGCGATGCTCGAAACCGGCATGGAGCACGGCATGGAGGCGGGCTACGTTCGCCTCGAAGCCATGGCTGCCGCCATCGCATCGCACTGAGACGGTTCGCGAACGACTCGCAACAACCCCGCGAAAAGGAAAGACCTCATGAACATCGCACTCTGGTGTCAACCGCGATGCTGCAGTTGCAGGCCCTACACTGGAGTACGCGACCGCCGCACGCGCTATTTGGTCGCCAGCGGAATCCGCGAACCGTCGGGACGACGCCACGTCGTACGAAACTCGCCGTCGTAGGTCCAGACGCTGGCCTTGGCATCGTGACCGCTGAGCACCGCGAGGCATGCATCCGCCCAATCCGGCTCATGCTCGGCGTATCGCGCGAGCCACCTAAACACGTCATCGACAAACTGGCGATCCGGTGACGCTGGGAGCGTTGCAATCTCGAGTTCGTCGAGGAGGTCGCGCAAGCGAAGGCGCTGTGCAGGATATGGCAGGTGAAAACACGCTTCCGTCAACACAGCGTCGCAGGTAGCGAATGCCGACGGCGCAAGTTCCTCAAGGTGAATGACGGCTCGCTTGTGATATGAATCCCGACGGTCGCACAGCGCGACCAGCGGAGCCGTATCAATGAGAATCACCGACGGCCGCGCGCCAGTTTACGCTGAATCGCAGCACGAGCCTCGATCCGATCGTGCACATCATATTCCCGCGATGGCATTCCCGGCGCATCAGGATGCCGGTCGAACAGCGCGGCAACGAGGGACTTCATGTTCCGAGGTGACACCTCGGCCGTCATTTCAGCGAACTTCGAGTCAATCGCTTCGCGCACGAGATCGGACAGCGCAACCCCGCTGTCGCGCAGCTTGCGTGCCTTGCGGGCGTGGTCGTCGTCGACACGAACGTTGATCAGGTGACGTTTCATGCTGTAAAGATAGTTCTGTCTTTACAGTTGAACAAGGCCGACGCAAGCGGCGCGAGGCGGGTGAGGTGCGCCGCCGCGTCCGCGACCTACGCTCGTCGCACGTGCAGTCGCGACGGGTTCGGCAATCACGAGGCGCACCAGCGCTAAGCCTGCTTCGCGGCGCGCGGTCAGTTGGCGAAATGCCCTCGTCGATAAGAAGCAGTTCAGCTCGCCGCTATCACAAAAGTGACCACTTGACATCGGCGCGTTTGCCGTGCGCGAACAATTCCTTGGTTTCGAGCAGGCTGTAGGTATTGCCTTCGAGTCGTGCCGGCTGGACGTGCCACGTCGGGGGTTCGCCCGACCGCGTGGAGTTGCGCGCGCATCGCCTCGGTGAGGTACCAGTCCACGCCAGGGCGATAGTCACGGAGAAGGGTGACCGGGGGCATCTTCGCTCTCGTGCCGGCGAGCATGCGCTATCGGGCCAGATCGCGCCATATCGCGCCAAATCGGGCCATATCAGGCCAAGTCACTCCTTGTTTAGCCGAGCGCCACCACGCCGCAGCATCCATGCGAACCGGCCGCCAGAGTGCCCAGTATCGGGCTACACCTTGTGGGTGGAGAGGAGGAGGCTCGTCTCCGAATTCGAAATGCCCTTAATGGTGCGAATCCCTCGAAGCGCTTCGTCAAACGCTTCGAGGGTGTCCGTGCCAAGCTCGGCGACGATGTCCCAACGTCCGTTTGTGGTGTGCAGCGCTCGCACTTCCGGGTAACCACGTAACATGCTGAGGATCGCGTCCGACCGGTCGCCTTCCACGCTAATGAGCATGACCGCCCGCACGCGGTGCGCGGCGGCCTCGGATGTGGTCCGCACGGTGAAGCCGAGCAGAACACGTTGCTCAACGAGCCGGTCGATGCGGTTTTGCACCGTTCCCCGCGACACCTTGAGCAGTTTCGCGAGCTGCGCCACTGAAAGCCGCGCGTTTTCGCGCAATAAGCTGATCAGCCGGTGGTCTTGGCTATCCACGGTAGGACCGTCGAACGGCAACGTGATCATACATATCGCCAGAATATGAAAGCATAACGTCAAAATAGCAAGCATAAATGGTAAATCGTTGCGCTTGTTGCTGACAGCTGAAGTGCCGAAATTCTCTGCATGACCCCAGCACTCCTCGACCTCCAGATTCCGTCAGCCGTTCCGACGCGCGTGGCGCCCAAGACTTCGACACGCACCGTCCAGCTGATTGGCGTGCCGATGGACCTCGGCGCCAGCCGTCGCGGAGTCGACATGGGCCCCTCTGCGGTGCGACTCGCGCACCTGACTGAACTGCTGCGCGCTTTGGATTACGAGGTGGACGACGTCGGCAACATCGCGGTGCCCGACCGCGCCTCGCTGGCTGCAACCGTCGCCGCGCGCTTGACCGCGATTACGGACGTCTGCGCCGCGTTAGCGCAGCTGACCAAACGGGCCGTGCAAGCGGGAGTCCGGCCGTTAGTACTCGGTGGCGATCACTCACTGGCCGCAGGGTCCGTCGCCGGTACGGCTAGTGCACTCGCCGAACGCGGGCAGCGTGTCGGGTTGATCTGGCTTGATGCGCACGGTGACCTCAACACCCCAGCGAGCAGTCACAGTGGCAACGTGCACGGCATGCCGGTCGCGCACTTGCTCGGCATGGGTGATCCGGCGCTGTCGCATCTATCCACGATCTTTCCTGCGGTGCTGCCCGAACATCTCGTCTACGTTGGGTTACGCGATCTGGATGAGGCGGAGAAGGCGCTGATTCGATCGCGCGGACTGCATGCCTTTACGATGCGGGACATTGACGAACGCGGATTGCGCGCGGTGATGAATGAAGCGGTTGCGATTGCCTCGCGAGGCACGGGCGGGATTCATGTGTCGTGCGATGCGGACTGGATTGATCCGCGGGAAGCGCCGGGTGTTGGTACGCCAGTGCGTGGCGGTGCGACGCTCCGCGAAGCACATCTGGCGATGGAGATCATTCATGACTCGGGCGCGCTGATCGCGATGGATCTCGTCGAGATCAATCCGATTCTCGATCGTCAGAATCATACCGCCGAACTTGCCGCAGAACTGATCGCGAGCGCCTTTGGGCGTCGCATTCTCTAAACAGGACCCGCTCATGACACACGCCACGCTCCGCGCGACCGACGAAGCCATTGCCCGCGAAGACGCGTGGGGTGCGCACAACTATCACCCGCTCGACCTTGTCATCGCGCATGCACAAGGCGCGTGGGTGACCGACGTCGAAGGGCAACGCTACCTCGACTGTTTGAGCGCGTATTCGGCGGTGAATCAGGGGCATTGTCATCCGCGTATTCTGGCGACACTCGTCGAACAGGCGTCACGCGTCACGCTCACCTCGCGCGCGTTTCGAAACGAACAACTCGGCGGTTTTTGCGAAGAGTTGGCAACGCTGTGCGGGATGGAGATGGTGTTGCCAATGAACACCGGTGCCGAGGCGGTGGAGACCGCAATCAAAGCGGCACGCCGCTGGGGATATACACGCAAGGGCATCGCCAACGACCAGGCGACGATCATTGCCTTTGACAACAATTTCCACGGACGCACGACAACCATTGTTGGTTTTTCGTCGGAGCCCGCGTATCGCGCCGGATTTGGTCCATTCGCCCCCGGATTTGTCCTGGTGCCGTTTGGCGACATCGACGCTGTCCGTGCGGCGATGACTCGAAACACGTGTGCGGTGCTCATCGAACCGATTCAGTGCGAGGCGGGCGTACTTCTGCCGCCCGACGGATTCCTGCGCGCGCTGGCTGAGTTGTGCCAAGCGGAGAATGTGCTACTGATTGCGGACGAGATTCAGACGGGACTGGGGCGCACCGGGCGCATGTTCGCCTGCGATCATGAGGGTGTGCAACCCGACATGTACGTCCTCGGCAAGGCGCTCTCGGGCGGGTTCTACCCGGTGTCTGCGGTCGTCTCGCGCCGAGAAGTACTGGATGTGTTTGGGCCTGGCTCACATGGCAGCACGTTCGGCGGCAACCCGCTTGGGTGTGCGGTGGCGCGGACAGCATTGCGTGTCCTGCAGGATGAACAGCTGGTGCAACGTTCGGCGCAATTGGGTGAACAGTTTCTCGCGCAGGTGCGCACGATCCGGCACTCCAGCATTGTGGACGTGCGTGGGCGCGGCCTGATGGTGGCGATTCAACTCAATGAACCCGCGCGACCCTTGTGTGAAGCGCTCAAGGAGCGTGGCGTGTTGTGCAAGGAGACGCACGACACGGTGATTCGCCTATCGCCGCCGCTGGTGGTGAGCGAAGACGATTTGGAGTGGGCGGTCGAGCGGTTACGCGAAGTGTTTGCTGCGCTCTAAAGAGATCGTATTCGAGTACTAATCGCGGTTCTGTCGCCGAAAGGTGATGTAGTCGGTGGAGGTTGGGTTGCCACCGGCTTCGCGTGCGAGCATGGCGATTTGTCCGCGGTGATACATGGAATGATGTGTTACGTGCAGCAGAATGTCGGCGACGGCGTCGTCAAACGTGTTTCCGGCGGAGTTTGTGTAGCGAACAATCCGCGCCAGTGCCTGGTCTTCGGCGCTGCCGAGTGCGGGGAAGGTGGCCTGATTCTCATGCGCCAGGGCTTCAGATTCGTCGAGCGAGAGCAGGGGCCAGACCATACAGCGCGCGGTGGTACCGTCAATGCGGGTCAGCCAGATGTGCTGCGCGGCGACGATGTGCGCGAACAGTTTGACCGCCTGTTCGGGGGGTGACGTCATGTCGCGGAGCGTGCTCAGCGTGCGCTGGTCGGCCCAGGCCATATGCGCCAGCAGGGAGGGGAGTTGAGTCACAGACGTGGAGGTGCGGGTTGGCGGGAGCGCGGCGAAGACGACGGAAAGATGACTTACGCCCTGCGTTCCGTCATCATTCATTCATGACAATCGCGGAAGACTATCGCCTCACACGACTGACGAGCATTTGCGCGCCTCTGCCGGAGTCTTCGTGCGTGAGCAGCGGTTCACACGCGAGCTTCATCGTGCGAAAGAAAACGTACCTCTATTTTCTCAATGATCATCATGGCGACGGCATCGTGTCGTTGTGCTGGCGCACGACGCGGAGTGAGAACGCGACGTGGGTGAGTCACGACGCCACGCGCTTCTATCTGCCCGCGTATTTAGGCACGCGTGGCTGGGCCGCGCTGAGGCTCGATGTCGGGACCATCGACTGGGATGAAGTGACGGGTTTTGTGTACGACAGCTATCGGCTGATTGCGCCGAAGCGTCTTTCGGTTGGCCTTCCACCGCCCAACGGCTGATATCGCCGTTCCACCGCCGCGGACTCGATCAGCGCGCGATGCGACACAAGTCGACGCTGGCACAAGCGCGGTCAATTCACTAGTGTAACGGCACGATTTTCCCCGATGGTTCCCGTCGCTCGACGGGGGACAACAGACTTGGAGCAGGCATGACATTCAGCAAAGCAGGGCACCAAGCGATTGTGGTGCTCGCTGCGATCGCCCTGGCGTCGTTCGTTTTGCCGGGGCAGCTGGCGGCACAAACGTCCACCGGCACCGTGCGCGGCAAGGTCACTGACGCGGCCAGCGGCCGGGCCTTGAGCGAGGTGCAGATCCTCGTCAGTGGCACACGCATTGGCACTGTGAGTGGCGCAAACGGCGACTACACGATTGTTGCGGTGCCAAGTGGCGCGCGGGCGCTGGTGGTGCGTCGCATTGGGTATCAGCCGGTCACCCCAACGGTGACCGTGACGGATGGCGGCACGGCAACGCTTGATATCGCCCTGCGCGTGAGCGCGGTGAACCTGAGCGAAGTGGTGGTGACGGGATCGGCGGCACCAACGGAGAAGCGCAAGATCGGCACGAGCATCGCGTCGGTGGATTCCTCGCTGATCAGCCGAGCGCAAGCGGTTACGCTCGACCAGGCGTTGCAAGGCAAAGTGGCCGGCGCGCAGATCACACAGAATTCCGGCGGACCTGGCGGCGGCGGTGTGTCGGTGCGGTTGCGCGGCACGAACTCGTTTATCTCGGGCTCTGATCCGTTGTACATCGTGGACGGGGTCATCATCGACAATGGGTCTGCGCAATTGGCCGATCTCGGCGGTCGCTCCAACCCGCAAAATCGACTTGCCGATCTCAATCCGGCGGATGTTGAGCGCGTGGAGATCATCCGCGGCGCTGCAGCGGCCGCATTGTACGGCTCGCGCGCGAACAACGGCGTGGTGCAAATCTTCACCAAACGCGGCAGTGTCGGTAAGCCGCGCATCACATTCACCTCGCGTTACGCGAGTAGCGCGTTGCGCGAACAGCAGCCATTCAACCTGTATCCGTTCGATGTGAATGGCTTGCCAACCGCTCGCTTCAACTATCAGAACGACATTTTCCAGCGTGCGGCGACGAATGAACAAAACCTGACGGTGGAAGGCGGAAGCGAGGCAACGCGCTACTATCTCAGTGGCAACAGCTCAATGGAGGACGGCATTCTCCGCTCCACGGCGTCACGCCGACAGGGCGCCCGCGTCAACTTGCAACAACAGCTCAACCCACGGCTCATCGCGAACATCACCGCCAACTACGTCACGACGAGCAATGACGTGCAGGCCTTCGGCGAGCAGAACGACTACGGCATTATGGGTTCGTTGTTCTTCGCCCCAACGAACACCGATTTCCGACCGGTGAACGGCATCTATCCATTGCCACCGGCACTCGGCACGAATCCGTTGCTGGCGATTGATCGCATCAAGAACCCACAGGCGATCGACCGGTTTATTGGCTCTACCAAGTTCACATGGACGCCCGTGCCGGAGCTGGTGATGGACTACTCGCTCGGCATCGACAACACGGGCTTCACGCAGGGACAGTTCATTCCACGGAACTCGGTGCTGGGTACCGCGCCAACGTCAACCGGGCGATCGCTCTCGGCGTTCCAGGGCACACGCGTCGTCAATCAGGACGGCATCGGCACGTACAGCTGGAAGGCACCGTCGAACATTGAGATGCGTACCACGGCGGGTTTCAACTACACCTCACAACGGGTCCGCATCACGAATGCAGTGGCGAACGGGCTCGCGCCAGTGGGTGAACTGGTGAGCGCTGGATCCGTGTTCGCCGCCGGACAGACGGAAGTGCAACTGCGAACGCTCGGGTTTTACGGACAGCAGGAAGTGTCGATTGCCGACCGCCTCTTTCTCACCGGTGCGGTGCGTTACGACGCGTCGTCAACGTTTGCACCTTCGGAACGGTGGCAGGCATTCCCGAAACTGTCGGCGAGTTATGTGTTGCTCAACAACCGCTCTGGCGCGGTCAACAACATTCGCCTGCGCAGTGCGCTTGGCTGGGCCGGCAGTCAGCCCGGTATTGTGAACGCGTACTCGCAGTTTGTCACCTTCTCGCAGTTGCCGTTCGCCGGTCGTCCCGGTTTCGCGAACGACGTCACGTTTGGCAATCCAACGCTCCGCAACGAACGGGCGCGCGAGTGGGAAGTTGGCACCGAAGCCGGATTACTTGGCGGCAAGGTGGCGGTCGATGCGACCTACTACAACCGCCTGGTCTCGGACCTCTTGTTCTTCCGTCCGCTAGCGACCAGTACTGGTTTTTCGCGTCAGTTCTTTCCGATTGGCAGCATGTCCAACAAAGGCTTCGAACTCGCCGTGCGCACTACGAATGTGGACCGCACGAATCTCAAGTGGTCCTCAACCGCGACGTACTCACGCAATCGTAACCTCGTCGAGTCGCTGTCCATTCAGGATTTTCAGTCGGCAGGCGGCTATCCAAACCGTATTCGGACGGGCGAACCCGCCGGTGTCTTTTACGGTTCATACGCGGCGCGCAATTGCGTGACAGGGGCGTTGCTGCTCGACTCCCTCGGCCGCTATCGTCGCAGCAATCAAACCGTCGATCTCGGCGCCACTGCGGCGCAGCGTCAGGCCATTAGTCAGGGTACCTGCAACGACTCGCTCAACGCGGTCATCGGTGATCCCAATCCCTCGTGGCTGGGTTCCTTGTTGAACGAGTTGACGCTGGGCAAGAAATTGCGTGTCCGGATGTTGCTCGACGGCGTGTTTGGCAACGACATCCTCAACTTGTCGACGCGCGCGCAGAACGCGGGTGTGGCAAGCAATTCCAAGGAGTATGAGCGCGAGTTGCTGCCGTACGGCGATCCGCGCAAACTGCCACCGACCTTCAACTCGCGGACACAGGGCATCTTCCAGTACTGGATCGAAGATGGTTCGTTCGTCAAGCTGCGTGAATTGTCGGCGAGTTACGCGCTCGACTTTCCGGCGGTCCGCCGAGTGTTTCGGGACGGCATCGACCTGACGGTGTCGGGGCGCAATCTCGCCGTGTGGACCAAGTACAGCGGTTACGACCCCGAGATCAATCTGTTCGGCACCAACGCCGGCGGATTGGGCTCCGGTCAAACGACCGCAGCGGATCGCGGCATCGACTTTGGTGGATACCCCATTCCTCGCGTCTGGTCGGTCAGTGCGCGCTTCTCCTACTGACCAGCGGAAACTTCACTCCATGCATACGAAGACACTCAGTGCGGTCGTGGTAGCAACCGCCTCGCTCACTGCCTGTAATCTAGACCTGCAGAATCCCAACGCGCCGACCGAAGCACAGGTGACCACCAGTCCGGACGGTGTGATTGCGTTGGCAACGGGACTACAGGCGCGTTTCGCGACATCATATGGAAGCTTCGCGTATACCGCGGGACTGGTGACCGACGAGTTCGCGGCAACAACCGCGGCGCTTATTTCGATAAGCGATGCCGAACAGGGCGCCGTGCCCTCGGGGACCGGCATCGCTGACGCCGTGTTCAATTCGGTGTACCGCACGGTGCGCACCGCCGACGACTTGTTGGCCGGCAGTGACGCGCTGGCAGCGTCGCTCGAGCCAGGGACGCGCAGTGGTTTGCGCGCGCTGGCCTACGCGCTCAAAGCGGAAGCACTCGGTGAAGCGCTTCAGTCGTACCAGCGGATTCCCATCAATACGTTTGGCATCACCGCGCCCACGTACGTGCCGCGCGCCGAAGCACTGCCGTATGTGCGCGCACTGCTCGATTCTGCAGCAGCGGCGATCACTGCGACTCCGGCCAGCGCATTTTTCAACGCGAGCATCCTGACGCCTGGTGTCAATCTGACAAACATGATCCAGCTGTTTCGCGCACGATATGCGCGGATCGCTGGAGACAACGCGACCGCGTTATCCGCAGCCAATCTTGTTGCTCGATCGGGTGCTGCGGCGTTCTCGCAGCTCACGTTTCCGGCACCGGGAGTGAACTTCTACGCCAATGTGACGGGCGGCACCAATGGCATCGCGCCCCGTCGCCAATGGCGGCAGTCGATGCTTGCTGCCGACCAACGCTTTGCATACTTCGTCGTTCCGTCAACCACCGCCGTCGGTCGCGTTGGCGCGCTGCTGGATCCATGGCTGCGCTACGCGACGCCACAAGCGCCACTGGCCGTGTACTTCCCTGATGAGGCATTGCTGATCAAAGCGGAGGCACTCGCCAGTCAGGGCCAGTTGCCCGCAGCGCAGGCGGCGCTCGACTCGGTGCGCACGGACTGCACCGGAGGACGCGGGCTTGACGATCCCAAGGCCTGTTTGCCGGCGCTCACCGACGCCCTGAACGTCACCGACTTGGTCAGCGAGATCTACGCGCAGCGCAAGTACGAATTGTTCGGTACGGGCCAACGGTGGGAGGACGTGCGGCGTCGCAACGCCATACGCGGTCCGACCGCAGCACCATCCGTGCCGAACGGTGGCCAGCGCTGCTGGCTTCCGTACGCGCTGGGTGATCGCAACGCCAATTCGAACGCGACATTTGCAGCGCTTCCCGATCCGACCGAGCCGTCGACCTTTCCTGCGGGGTGTTCGGCGTCATGAACTTCTCTTCCATGACCTTATCTACGTCCACAGCGGAGCGCGCACGCGTGACTGATCCAACGAAGCGCGTACGGCTAACGCTCGCACTGCTCAGCGGACTGCTTGTTGTGGCGGCAGCGTGTGCCACCAAAGAAGCGGCAAGCCCGTTGCAGCCGTCGGGTGCCGTGGGTCGGGTGCGGTTTGTCAACGTCATCACGGATACCACGCGCGGTCGCGTGAACGCAATTCTTGAGCTGGTGCCCTTTGGCGTGAATCTCACCTATACACAAAGCACACCGGCCACCTTGCCAGCGCCGGCCACGGCGAACTATTCGGCGATCCTCGCCGGTAGTCGGACCTTGGTGCTCAAGCGCACCGTTGATACAAACACCACCGTCGCGACGATCGCCTTCACCGTCACCGATGGGCAGGATCGCACGGTGTACGCGGTTGGCGGTGCGTCTGGCAGCACCGTGACGTCGTTCCTCACCATTGACGACAATACGGTCGCTGCGTCGACGCAAACGCGATTGCGCTTTGTGCATCTGAGTCCGACTGCCGGTGCGGTTGATGTCTTCGTGACGGCGGTTGGCGCAGATCTTGGCGCAGCAACGCCAACGCTATCCAACGTGGCGTATCAAGCCGCATCCACGTATCTGGCGCTTAACGCCGGCACGTACCAGGTGCGCGCTGTTCCCGCAGGCACAGCTGCTGCAGCACGCGCCGCCGCAGTGACGATTAACCTCGCAAGTGTGGCACTCGTGGGTGGTACTGGCCGTACCGTGGTTTCTGCCGACAACACCACGGGTGGCGCGCCGCTTCGTGCCTTTGTGCTTACGGATCGCTAGCGGGCGGCCGTAGCTGCGCGGCCGCAGCGACGTCGACCATCCAGCGCAGCGTCCCGCGGCTTGGCGCGACGACCTGCGCTGGACGCATCGTGACATCGATCGGCGATTCTTGCGCCTCGCGTAAGGCCTTCGCTTTCTCGCCACCCGTGACGAGAAAGACCACGTGTGCAGCGCTGTTGATCACTGTTGGTGTCAGCGTGACACGCGTTGTGTCGTCGGAGCCTGCTGCGGCAACGGCCCAGCGGGTCGTCTCGTGCACCGCATCGCCGCCGGGAAAGAGCGACGCGGTGTGTGCATCCGCGCCGAGCCCAAGCAACACCAGGTCGAATCGCTGTCCGTTATCGTGACTGGGCGCGCCGTGTGGTGTGCCCAGTAGCGCGCGGAGTTCACGCTCATACGATTCGGCGGCGGCCGATGGCGAGTCCTCGCCACGCATGCGATGGATCTGCGCGCGCGGAATGGGCACGCGATCAAGCATGGACGCCCAGGCCATGCGGTAGTTGCTGCGTGGGTCCTCAGGTGGCACGCAACGTTCGTCGCTGAAGCAGACGTGTACGTTCGGCCACGATACGCGCGTCGCGAACGGCGCACTCGCCAGTAATTCGTACACCCCGAGCGGCGTCGAGCCGCCGGAGAGGGCGAGGACGCATCGTCCCCGCGTTCCAATGGCGTCTGTGGCCTGCTCGACAATGTATTCCGCGGCGGCGCGCATCACAGCGTCGCGCGATGCAAACGTGTGTAGCACGCCGCGCTGAGGTATTGTCACCGTCGCGCGATCATGCGACAGTGACGGGATCGTGCCATCCGCCCACGTCGGCCGCGAGTTGTGCTGCGGCGGTTGGTCCCCACTGTCCCGATTCATACGAATGCGCCTGTGTCACATCGCCGAGCACGGGTTCCACGATTGTCCACGCGGCTTCGACAAAATCTTCGCGCGCGAAGAGCATGGCGTCGCCGTCCATCGCATCGCCAAGCAATCGCTCGTACGCATCCATTTCGTTCTTGTCCGGATGATGGATGACCGTAAACTCGGCCCCATCGGACTCCATTGTTTCACCGGGACGCTTGACGCGCGCCCCAATGGTGATGGCCACGTCGGGGCCGAGTCGAAAGCGCACGTAGTTGCCGTTGTCGGGCGCGGGTGATTGCAGCGACGAGGGTTTGAAGGTGACGAGCACCTCGGTTGCGGTCACCGGCAAGTATTTGCCGGCGCGAATCAGGAACGGGACGCCGCGCCAGCGTGGCGAGTCGATATGCAATCGTACTGCCGCAAACGTTTCGACGGTTGATTCCGGCGGCACATCTTTCTCATCTTTGTAGCGACGACACTGTCCACGCACGACGTCGGCGGGTGCGATTGGGCGCACGGAAGCAAACAACGCGCATTGCGCATCGTTCAAGTGTTGTGCGTCCGCGCTCACCGGCGATTCCATGGTGAGAAAGCCGAGCACTTCCAGCAGATGATTCTGGATGACATCACGAATCGCACCGGCCTCTTCATAGAAACGCCCACGACCGTCCACGCCAAAACGTTCAGCCATTGTGATCTGCACGCTCGCCACGTGTTCGCTGTTCCACACCGGTTCAAAGAACGAATTGGCAAATCGGAAAACGAGCAGGTTCTGGACGGCTTCCTTGCCGAGAAAGTGGTCGATACGAAAGACGTTCGACTCGTCGAACACAGCGTGAATGGTCGCATTCAGCGCGCGCGCCGACGCGAGATCGCGTCCAAACGGCTTCTCCACGACGATGCGCGCGTTGGTGGCACATCCCGATTGGCCGAGCCCCGTGGCGACATCGTCAAACATCTCGGGTGGAATGGCCAGATAGTGCAACGGCCGCTCCGCGGTGCCCAGCGCGGTACGAATGGCGGCGAACGTGCTCGCTTCGCGGTAGTCGCCGTTGACGTAGACGAGCGTCGACAGCAGATGGTCGAGCGCGGCGGGATCAACGCCGCCACGCTGCGTGAGTTCATCCCGCACACGCGTGCGCAGCAAGTCGATGCCCCAATCGGAGCGCGCCACGACAATGACCGGCACGTCGAGTTGTCCCTTCCGCGACATGGCCAGCAAGGCCGGATAGATCTTCTTCCGCGCGAGGTCACCGGTACCGCCAAAAAAGACGAGCGCATCGGAGCGCAAAGGCATCAGGTGTGCCCCTTTTCTAGGTGCCCGCCAAAACCGAAACGCATCGCGGAAAGCACGCGGTTCTGAAAATCAGCCTCGCCGCGCGAACTGAAGCGTTCGAAGAGCGCTGCGGTCAACACGTGTGCGGGCACGGCTTCATCGATCGCCGCCTCGATGGTCCACCGGCCTTCGCCGGAATCGGACACACGTCCCGCAAACTGCGCGAGTGCAGGGTCGCGAACCAATGCAGCCGCGGTGAGGTCGAGCAGCCAAGAGGTGACGACACTGCCGCGGCGCCACACTTCGGTGATGTCGGCGAGGTTGAAGTCGTATTGGTAGTACTCGGGGTGACGCAGCGGCGACGTTTCCGCGTCCGCCGCGTGGTCCCGTTTGCCAATGTCTGCATTCTTGAGCACGTTGAGTCCTTCGCTGAATGCGGCCATCATGCCGTACTCAATGCCGTTGTGCACCATTTTTACGAAGTGGCCGGCACCACTTGGCCCACAGTGCAGATAGCCACGCTCACTGGTGCCGCTCATGCTCTCGCGCCCCGGCGTACGTGACACGCCCCCTGTGCCTGGTGCGAGCGTCGCAAAGAGTGGATCCAGTTGCTGCACCACGGCGGGCTCGCCGCCAATCATCAGACAGTAGCCGCGTTCCAGGCCAAACACACCGCCGCTGGTGCCGCAGTCCACATAGTGCATGCCGAGGGCCGTGATTCGCGCCGCACGGTCGACATCATCGCGATAGTAGCTGTTGCCTCCGTCCACAATCACGTCCCCGGCGCTCAACTTGGGCAGCAGCGCGGCGAGCGTACTCTCCACGACCGCTGCGGGGACCATCAGCCAGATCACGCGCGGCTGGGTGAGCGTCGACACCAGTTCGTCGAGCGTGAGCGCTGGCATGGCGCCTTCGGCCGTCAGCGAGTGCACAGCGTCCGGGTTCCTGTCGTGTGCGACGCACTGATGTCCATCACGCATCCATCGGCGGACCATGTTGCCGCCCATCCGACCGAGTCCGATCATCCCCACTTGCATACGTTATCCTTGAGGAGCGACACGCGCATCGGCTGCGCACAGGCGGCCGGAGCAGCGGCGTCACGAGGTTTGTAGTGCGGCGAAATCTACCGCGCCTTGCACGGACGAGTGTTGTGTACGCGGATGCAGTGGACCAACGCCGCATGCCGTTGCGCACGCTGCGCTAGCTTGCATGTTCGCGCGAGCGCACCTCGATCGGGACCCTCGGACACACAAGGCATGCTACGCGTCATCGTAATTGGTGCTGGGGCTGCTGGCACGATGGCGGCCATTTTCGCCGCGCGCGCTGGTGCCGACACCGTGCTGCTCGAACGCACGCGCGACGGCGGGCGCAAGATACTTATAAGCGGCGGTGGTCGTTGCAACGTGCTGCCGATGCGCGTTGATGAGTCGCGCTTTGTCACGGATTCGTCGCCGAACACGTTGCGCAAGATGGTACGAGCGTGGCCGTTGGCAGAACAACGTGCATTTTTTGAGGGCGACCTTGGCATTCCACTCGTCGACGAAACCGACGACCTCAAGGTGTTCCCGGCGTCGCACAAGGCCCGCGATGTGCGCGATGGGTTGCTCGTTTGCGCTGCAGCATCAGGCGCGCGACTCCGCATGAATACACAGGTGATTGGCGTGGAGCGAGTGGGCGCCGACTGGCGTGTGACGTGCGACGGAGCAGCACCGCTCGATGCCGACGCTATCATCATTGCGACTGGTGGGCTTTCCGTTCCTCTCACCGGTAGCGATGGCTTTGGCCTACGTACGCTCAAAGCACTCGGCCACACGGTGCATCGCACCTATGCAGCGTTGACGCCGATCACGGCGCTATCATCAGCATTTACAGCGCTGTCTGGCGTGTCACTCACGGTCACACTCACCGCTACGGCCGACGAACGCGCGGCAAGCCACACCGGTGGATTCCTGTTTACGCATCACGGCTATAGCGGTCCATCAGTACTCAACGTGTCGCATGTGGTGGTGCGTGCGCGTGAGGAACGTACGAACGCACGACTTCGTGTGTGCTGGACGGCGCTCAATGACGCGGCTTGGGAGGCCGCCCTCAAACCGCACGGCGCGCGTACGGTGACAGGTGCCCTCCGCAACGAGATGCCCGATCGTCTGGCGTCGGTGCTGTTGTCGCAAGCGCAGGTTGAGCCGCATCGCCCATTGAGTGAACTGCGACGCGACGAACGTCTTCGACTCATCGACACGCTCGTACGTGGCGAGCTGCCGTGGAGCGGCGACGAGGGCTACAAAAAAGCCGAAGTGACGGGTGGAGGCATCTCACTCGCCGAAGTAGATCCGCGCACGATGGAAAGCCGCTTGCATAAAGGACTATTCATTTGTGGTGAAGTGTTGGACGCATTTGGACCGATTGGTGGCTACAACTTTTTGTGGTCGTGGGCAACCGGGCGCGCGGCCGGCATAGGCGCCGCGCACCCGAAGCCGACGCTTACTTAATCTCGCCGCCACCTCGGTAGTAGTCACCAAGCAAGTGCTCAGCGAAGTACTCCATGAGCATGCGCTGATTGTACGGACCCGTGTCCCGATAGCCGTGTGGTTGTCCGGGGTAGATGAAGAAATCGAACCGCTTGTTTGCTTTGATGAGTGCGCTGGCTAAACGAATCGTGCCGCCAGGATGCACGTTGTTGTCGAGATCCCCGGTGGTCAGCGCCAAATTGCCCTTTAAGTTGGCGGCGAGTTCATCGTTTGTTGGCACGCGAATCGAGAAGCGAATGCTGTCTTGATTGATGGAATCCTCGACGACCACGCGCTCGCCGCTCATGACATCAGCGCCGGGTCCGCTACCGCGCACACCAGCTGTCGCACGTGCACGATTCATTGCGGCAGTGTCACTCTTGGCGATGACTTTCACGCCGTGATTCCACTCGCTCCAATTCTGGTTATAGATGTTGTTATCGTGATTGCCTGATTCCGACCAGCCCACCTTGAAGAAGTCGTTATACGGTGGCAACAACATCGCCGCGGCGGTAAGAAATCCGCCGCCCGAATGACCGTAAATGCCGATCTTGTCCATGTCGATCCACTTGTAGCGCGCGCCAAGCTGTTCAATGCCGGCTTTCTTGTCGGCCAGCGCGTAGTCGCGCATGTTGCCGTAGCCAAAGCGATGATAGGCGAGTGAACGCAGCGGTGTGCCCCCGCGATGACCGATCTGAATGACAATGAAGCCGAGTTGCGCGAGTTGCATCTGCCCACCGCCAACGGCGAAGCCGGTCGTCACCGCCTCTTCCTGCGGTCCCGGATACACGTAGGCGACAAGCGGATACTTCTTGGTGGAGTCAAAGTCGAATGGCTTCCAGATATTGCCAAACAGCTCAGTCACGCCGTCGGCCGCCTTCACCGAGAACGGCTCGGCAAGCTTGAAGCCCAATTCCTTGAGCTTGCTCAGGTCCATCTCCTCGAGCGGCATGAGAACCTTTCCCGTGATGCCATCGCGCAGCACCGACTTGGGCGGCAGGTCCATGCGCGAGTACGTGTCGAAGACGTACTTGCCGGTTGGCGACACGGTAGACGTATGCGATGCATCGCCCGCGTCCACCAACAACATGCCCGTTCCGTTTGCGTTGATGCGATAAGTGTGCTTCTGATACAGCTGTTCGCCGGGTTCCCGTCCTTCGCCAAACACCCACACCGTGCCCGTCGTGGAATCGATCTTGGAAACGCCTTCCACGTTCCACGTACCGATGGTGAGCGGATACTTGGCCGCGCCGCCATTGAAGTCATGCACGTACAACATGCCCCAGCCGGTCTTTTGTGACCACCAGAGGAAGTCGCCGCCTTTCTTGAGATAACGGACAGGTTGTGGTTCAAGCGCGGCCTCTTCAATGCCGTCGGTGAGCAACGTCTTGATGACACCCGATGCGACATCTACTTCGACGAAGTCAAGATTGCGCTGCGGACGGTCGCGTCGCACGAGCCGTACCTTGTCACCGCTCACCGGCCAGTGCACGTCAAGCAAGCGCTGATCTTTGAACTTGGCGACATTTAGTGGCTTCGCCGCTGCCTCGCCCCGACGATAGGCCCACAATTCCTGCTGCGAGACGTTTTCTTCGCCGGGCATCGCGTACTTGTAGTGGAGCAACACCGGTCGCGGCTGCGCCAGCACGTTGACAAGAAACAGTTCTTTCACCTTCCGCTGGTCTTGACGCGTGATGGCGAATGACTTGGAGTCTGGCGACCACACGGCGTTCGGGCGAACGCGCATCTCATTGCGCAGCGAGGCGTCATTGAGATCGGTCGTGTCGGTATTGCCGCCGCCGAGCGCATCGAGCTGACGGCGATTTTCCGTGGTGTCTTTGGCGCCGAACGAGTAATCAACGCCACCGCTCGTGGTCACTTTGATTGTGTCCGGCTTGCCAATCTCCACGACGAACAGGTTGTGGTCGCGCGCAAACACAAACGCCGTACTATCGGGCGAATAGTTGCGGTAGGCATTCGGATCACGGCCACCGCGCCCGCCGAGGAAGCCCGTGGCGCCCACTTCGCGTTCTTCATCGTCTTGCGGCGTGCGTGGTGCCCGGCCGAGCCCTTTCAGCGTTTCTGTGGCCAACGTCCACTCAAACCGTGTCGAATCCACCGTGAAGCGAAACGCTTTGTGATTGCGCAGGAAGGTGACGGTCTGGAACGGCAGGTTGGTGGCGTCGAACGGTTTCTTGCGTAGCTCCGTTAGCTGCTGCGCGAGCTTCGCGGCGTCAAATAGCGCGCGCTTCGTTCCGCCCGTTGGCGACGGCACAAAAAGTATGAAACGCGAGCCGTTGTGGTCTTTCCAGTTGTACCACATCGAGTCGGTCTTGCCGAGGAAGTGCGGTTGCAGCGTTTGTGTGTAGGTGATCGCGCGCAGCGTGGTCGTGCTGAACCGGTTGGCCAGCGCCCAGTTGGCTTTGATTGGGCGGCCGTCGTCTGGCTGCGCGAGTGTTTGCGCGCGTAGCGGCGCGACAGCGCAGATCGTGAGAGCGTGCGCAGCGAGAGCACGCAATACGACGGCGCGCGTGCGAACGTGAGATCGGAAAAACATGGGAGACTCCGTGTGGAGAGGCAGGTGCGGGTCCGCGCTCAGAATATTGCGCTGAGCGGCCCCTGCATCCAGACGTGTCGTGTGGTTTTCACCGTTGCGCTAGGGCTGACGGTCCCGGAAGCGCGTAGTGAAGATCGGCTGCACCCACGCCGCGGCGCCGCCGGAATCGACGACTTTGGCACGAACATAGGTCTCGGTGCCGCGAAGCGTGTAGCGCGGTGCGAGCGACTTATCGACAGCAAGCACACGCCCGTGGTCGCCAATAAACTGCGTTGTGTACTTGAAGCTGCCCTTCTGTGTGATGCGCAGTTGGAGTGAGGTGGGCGTGCTGGCAATATCGTCCAGCATCACGCCACTCGACGCGTAAAACTGTCCAGCTTCCATCGCCGAAACGAGTGCTCGGGTGGCGAGCGCGGGTGATCGCACAACAAGCCAGCCGCGCCCCGGATTGGCTTTGTCCGGCGAGAACTCCCCCTGAAAATTGTGGGCATCGTCGACGGCGATCCCGTACATCCGTTTGCCGCCGGAGAGCAGGCCGTCCCACACCTCTTCCATACCCGGCCAGTCGCCGCCGCCCACATTGTTGGTGAGCGGGTGTCCATTGAAAATTTCGAGGAGCTTGTCGTTTCGCACGCGAAAGAGCGTCGCCGAGTCCACGCTCCAGAGAAAGTTCGGATGGTTGATGTGCGGTATAGCATTCTCGGCGCGGATCGCGTCAATCGTTTTTT
>JAYSVL010000143.1:0-6898 GCA_043718595.1 Gemmatimonadaceae bacterium | reverse complement strand
TTCCAGACGGTAGCGGCAATTCCTCCATGAACCGCAATGAGTTGTGGTTCGGTGCGACGCAGCCAGTCGGACGCATCGGAAGGGTGCGATTTGCCGCGATTGGAAGCGCTGACGTTCGACAGCGCGACGCCGTCGGTGCGTCGGGGGCATTCGAGGGTCAGCTGGCACTTCGTGCGCGTGCGCGATTTGGTGGTGCGCAGGCGTGGAGTGCTGTCAGTTACGGTCGGGCCAGTGTGGCGACCGATGCCGGTGCGCAAATCGGCGGCACGCGAAGTTCATTGCGGCCACCAGCCTTTGGCATGGCGCCAATGGCCGACACGACCGTCTCCAGGCATTTTGATGTCGGCAACCTCGGGCGCGCGGAAGGCGGCGTAATCACCAACGTCGCTGGCGTTGAGTTGTCGTTGGGCTTCTCGTTCGAGCGGGCAACGCGAGTCTCGACACAAACGCTGACGATTAACGAATCCGGTGGAACCGTTCCGCTTGCCAACACGGAGCGCGTGACCACCGTGCACACCCTCAGGGCGCTGCAACAACGAGACATCGCATCGAGTGTCGCGTCGCTGGGTTTCAACACAGGTCATACGCAGTGGTTGGTTTCCGTGACGGCTCCCGTCGCAACGTGGATATCGGGAGACGTCAGCGGTCAGAAGTTGCAGGTGCCAACGTCGATCGCATCGCTAGCGGTCGCGCAGCCAGTAGCGGCGTGGCTGTCCGTCGTTGGAGCCGCGAGCACGAACTCGGCGACCGTCGGCTCGATGACGCTGCGCAATGAACTGGGCGCGGCACGTACGAACAGCCGGTTTGCTCCCATCGTCGCGCTTGGACTTCGCATTACTCGGAAACCGTTTCGCGGACGCGATGACGATGCACCCGGGGGCATTCTCACCTTCGAAACACGCACCATCGGCGCCGTTGACTCCGCCACGGTCGAACAGGCCGCGTCCAATGTCGACTCCGACACGTTGCGCGTGGTGCTGATGGTTGACGCCCCGCGAGCGGAGTCGGTGGAGCTGATGGGAGACGTGACCGAATGGACGGTCACGCAAATGACGCGTGCCAAAAATGGACGCTGGCGCGCCGAGCTTAAGTTGTCGCCCGGGGTGCATCGGTTAATGGTCCGGGCCGACCACGGGTCGTGGATCGCACCACCGGGCTATCCCGTGGGGAATGATGACTTCGGGTCGCCGGTTGGCATGATCGTCGTGCGCGGCAAACGCTAGTCACGCACTCGATTCGTGTCGCCGCAGCGGCGATGCGTTGAGCCCTAGCGTTCGCCTCTGACCCGGATCATCTGGCTCGTGCTGTCAGTAATGCCGGCGCCCGACACCAGGATGGTGAGCTGATATTGTCCTGCCGCGACCGGCGGAAAGTTGAGCTGAATACTTCGACCGGGCGCGCCATCGGGCCGACCGTTGTCGGCATAACGAATGGAGACGGGTGTCACCGTCTTTGAGAGCCCGATCGAGCTGCCAAGCTTCTGGAAAAAGCTTGCCCCAACACGAGTGGCGCGCACCGACACTTGCAGTGGTGCCGCCGGTGTCGCCTCGCGATAAACCTCCCAGTACAACCCGACCGCGGCACCACGTTCGATCTCCAGCGATCCGTACGCCTGGAGGGCGTTGCGTTCCAGCGACGGTGTCGCCGTAGCGTCACCGCGCTGCAACAGCAAGTAGTCGGAAAGACGGACATCTTTGGGCAGCGGTTGCACAGTGCTGCGCGCGCGCGTCGCGCGACGTCCCGTTGTCGCGAGCACTTCGATGCTGGTTAACATCGGTGCGCTGATCGCCGCCAGCAGCGCACCGTTCGCCGCCGCACTATCACGCTTCACGCTCGTCGCGGGGCGTCCGTCAACAGCGTCGAGCACGAACGCGGCAGAATACGGCGCTCGTCCCATTTCCAGTTCGCGCACCAACCGGTAAGCGCCGGCCACCAACGTTGAGTCGCCGCGACGAAAGCGCGCGATCTGATGCGGTACGACCGTGAAGCCCGACGCGTAACGTGGCGCATACCGCATGCGCGCTTTCTTGCGAAATGGGTCCCAGTCGCTTTCAATGGCTCCCACTGGCGTTGCGATGGCCCGGGCGACTGGCATGAAATCGTAGCTCGGTGTTGGTTCGTGTCCAATCACTTGCGGTGGACGCGGATCGGCGACACCGCCGTTCTGCACCGACCACTGCATCGGCCAACCGAAGCGCACCTGCGATTCCAGCAAGTCATCACCCCACTGGATGTCGTACGGAATGCGACCCAGCGAGTGAATGCGCGACATCGTGCGACGCGAGAGCATCTCGTTGCGCAGGTCATTGGCCGGCAGCATCCAGAGTGGCTGCGCCATGCGTAAAATGCGCGCATTCTCGGTTGCTCGATTGGCGCAGGGCAGCGCTTCATATGCCGCGTGCGCGGACACTTCGAGCCACCATGAGAGATCCGTCCACGAGCATCGTTGGGCAACGTGCATCGCGTCCAGCGCGCGCGTGTAGGCGGCGGTGGCGTCGACGTGCCGATTGGCACTGTGCAGGGCGAGTCCCTCAATCGCGTCGCACCACCAATTGGTGCCCTTGCACGCGCGCGCCGCGCTGATAGCCACATCGAGTTTCTCAGCCTCAATGGCATAACGCACACGCATCGCGCTCACCCAATCGTCGGTCGGATCGGCAGCCTGCGCCTGGCCCAGAAAATCCAGCAACTGCTCCCGCTCAAGGCGCGCATCATTGCGCTCGGCAGGCGGCGGCACGTCACCGTTGTTGTTCCAGTAACAAATGCGACCCATCGGCACTTCACAGGTCGCGTCAGCGCCACCGTTGTAGAAACGCAGCCCCTGTCGATGATTGCGCTCAAAGCCGTCCTGTTGCGACCGCACCTGTGACGACAACGCTGAACCCGCCTTGCCCACGCTGCGCAGTGGATCGCTCGAGAACACCTGCGCAGCGCGAGCCGCCGAATCGGGCGGCGGAGGAGCGCCCTGTGCGCGTGTCAGCGATGGAAAGCGCGTCACCGCGACGAGCGTGAGCACCGCGAACACCGTGAGTCTGTTGATCCGCACCGGAAGTCTCCAGAGAAAACGACACCGCGTCGCGACGGGCAAACCCTCCCGCGCGACGCGTGATCGGAACCACCTCCTACTTTACGCCCACGTTGCGCTACGCGTTCCGCCGACGCCTCGCACGTCCCGTGGAAAGTTAACTGGGCTGCATCAGAAGGCGAGTTTCACACCACCCGTGAGTGCGATGTTGTGCGCGAGATTCGCCTTGGTGCTGACGCCGATGGCGTCGCGCGAGTCGAACCGTCCCACCCAATCCTTTGCCTGCACGCGTACTGAGAGCGACCGGCTCAGCCCAAGATCGATGCCGAGTGCGCCAGTGTACGCGAGACTGGAGGTGTGGGTGTCGACGAGGCGGTTCTTGATGTCCGTACTCATGCCGCCCACGCCAACTTGCACAAACGGCGCGATCCCGACGCCCTTTGCCAGCCCACCGATTTCCAACCCGCCGTCGTACAGCCAGGTGTTCGTCGTTCCGATGTTGACACCGCCGATGATCGGCAACCCTACCCGCAGGTCGCCGGACGCATATGCGAGATTTCCCACGAGCGCTACACCGCGCGTCAGCGGGATGTTGGCCTGCACGCCGAGCATTGGCGCGTTGCTGGACGACAGACTCGTGCCGAGCGGACCGTTATACCAGTCGCCCGTGACCAGATACCCGGCGTAGGGTGTGAGGGCGGCTCCGACGGCGGCGTGCTGCGCGGCTGCGGGAACGGTGAGCGCAAAGGTGGCGACGGCGAGTGAGGCAATCCGAACGAGGCTACGCATGGTCCAGCTCCTGTTGGGGACGCCCGACCAGGGTGCATCTCCCGCGCCGTCCCTTTCGGTACCTCGTCCATTAGCCGTAACCTCCTTCTTCACAATCCCTTATGTTACTGCCTAGACTCTGCGGCTCTGGCGCGACTGTCCTCCAGCGAGGACATATACCGCACGCACACCTGCACAGCGGCGCCGCTACTCCGCGATGTCTGTAGGCATCGAGGGTCCGCGCAATTTCACGGCCCGCTGCAGTTTGGCGCGAGACTTGATGTTGAGCAGTTCGACGATGACCGAAAAGGACATCGCCATATAGGTGTACCCCTTCGAGATGTGTTGTCCGAACCCCTCGGCGACCAGGTTTGTGCCAATGAGCACGAGAAAGGAGAGGGCGAGCATCTTGATGCTGGGGTGACGGTCGACGAATTCGCTGATACTGCGCGCGGCGATGAGCATGCCGGCCAACGCGAACACGTTGGCGGCAATCATGATCGAGACTTCGCTCGCCATGCCAACCGCCGTGATCACCGAGTCGAGTGAAAAGACAATGTCGACCACCATGATCTGCGCAACGGTGCCCCACAGCGACCGAGCCGCGCCGCTCGACGCGATCGATTCGTCGTCGCCTTCCAGCTTCTGGTGGATCTCGAGTGTGGCTTTGCCGATGAGGAACAAGCCGCCCACAACAAGTATGAGGTCGCGACCAGAAAAGTCGTGCTCAAACGCTGAGAAGAGTGGCCGCGTGAGTCTCATCACGTACGTGATCGAGAGCAGCAACAGGACTCGCGTGACGAATGCGCCCATCAGTCCGAGCGAGCGAGCGCGTGGCTGCTGCGCGAGTGGCAACCTGCCGCTCAGGATGGAAATGAAGATGATGTTGTCGATGCCGAGCACCAGCTCGAGCACCGTGAGCGTGAACAGTGACAGCCACGCATTCGGATCGGCAAACCACGTCATCAGGAATACGGAGAACTGTTGGTCGCGATGCCTCGGCGAGGGACACCGGCAGCGATTTGGATGCTGGGACCACGGAAGCTCGCACGTTGGTGGCCGACGTTCAACTATTTTCCGGTAATGAACGACGCGCTCGATCCCGGCTTTCCCGCTGTGCCCCGTGCTGCGGTGGACGGTCGGCGCGCCATTGTGCTCCTCTCAGGCGGACTGGATTCATCGACCGTTCTGGCCGTGGCGAAGCACAATGGCTTCGTGCCGCTGGCGATGACATTTCGCTATGGACAGCGACATTCCGTCGAGATCGACGCGGCTCGGCGGGTCGCGGCGGCTCAGGGCGTGGAGCAGCATGTTGTCGTCGATATCGATTTGCGACAGTGGGGCGGATCGGCCCTCACGTCTGACGTGGCGGTTCCTAAGGATCGTGATGTCGACGCAACGAGTGACGAAATTCCGGTCACGTACGTGCCGGCGCGCAACACCATTTTTCTGTCCTTCGCACTGGCTTGGGCGGAAGTCGCCAACGTGCAGGACATTTTCATCGGCGTGAATGCGTTGGACTACTCGGGTTACCCCGACTGCCGTCCGGAGTACATCGAGGCGTTTGCCACGATGGCCAACCTCGCCACGCGTGCCGGTGTTGAGGGCACACAACGTTTGCGAATTCATGCGCCGCTGCAGCACATGACAAAGGCGCAGATTGTAATCTGTGGACGGGCGCTCGGTGTGGACTATTCGCTGACGACGAGTTGTTATGACCCCGCGGTCGATGGTGTTGCTTGCGGTCGTTGCGATGCCTGTCAGTTACGACTCAAAGGATTTGCCGCAGCGGGTGAACACGACCCCATCGCCTACGCGTTGTCGTCACGCGCGTCGAGCTGATTGTGGCGTACACGGTCAAGGAATGCTTCTACACCTTACAAGGCGAGGGCACTAACGCGGGGCGACCGGCGGTGTTTTGTCGCTTCTCCGGATGCAACCTGTGGACGGGGCGCGAAGCAGACCGGGCAACCGCCGTCTGCTCCTTTTGCGACACCGATTTTGTTGGTGTAGCGGACGATGGGGGCCGTTTTTCTTCGGCCGCGGCGCTGGCCGCATTCGTGACGACTCGCTGGCCCGTGAACGCGCCGCCTGACGTTCGGCGTTTTGTGGTCTGCACCGGCGGTGAGCCGCTGCTGCAACTCGATCAGGCGGCGGTGGACGCGCTACACGCTGAGGGGTTTGAGATCGCGGTGGAAACGAACGGCACGCAACTGGCGCCATCCGGTATCGACTGGGTGTGCGTCAGTCCCAAGGCGGACGCCGCACTGGTGCTGCGTGCGGGTGACGAGCTTAAACTGGTTTTTCCGCAGCCTTTGGCTATGCCGGAGCGCTTTGAGGGACTGTCGTTCAGCCATTTCCTGCTGCAGCCGATGGATGGACCTGAGGTCGCGGCCAACAGTGCGGCGGCTCTGGCGTATTGCCTCGCCCACCCGCGCTGGCGACTGTCGGTCCAAACGCACAAGCTGTTGCGGATACGGTAGTTGCGGTGCTTGGGATAACTGCGGATACACTGACTGGGATAACAGCGGATACACTGCAATTTTCGTGGGATATGAACTGATATGAACTGATCAGGACGGATACAACAAAAGAGAAAGGACTTGAAAGGACTTTTCTGTTGATGTTCGCGGGATCGGCCAACTGTCTTCTCTCAGGAAAGGCGGTTGGTCCCCAAAATGTCTACCCAGCTGGAGTAGCTGTGGGTTCCGGAAATTCTGGCCACCTCGATTCCGGATTCGTCGGCGATTCTACAACCTTAAAGTTTTTGTGGTTTCTCGTTGGCGATTCCGCAGCCTTCAAGTTTTTTGTGGTTTGCTGTATCCATTTTGAAATCAGTTGCTATCGGTTCATATCCCACGAAAATTGCAGTTTATCCGCTCTTATCCCGTTGTCCCACGAAAATTGCAGTTTATCCGCTCCTATCCCGTGCCCCGAACGGCGGCCGAAGCGATCATCGAAGTAACGTGAGGGGTTCCGGCAAACGGGGGACGAGGGGTAGTTTGGGTGGCTGGGCAGTTTGTTTGCCAGCGCGCCGCTGGGCCGTCCTATGATGGCCCGCCGTTTGTTCGCTCCGCTTCCCGACTTCGTGATCCGCTCCGAACG
>JAYSVL010000142.1:0-6904 GCA_043718595.1 Gemmatimonadaceae bacterium | reverse complement strand
CGCGCTGGGTCGCCGCAATATCAGTCGCCCTTAATGACATCGGCTGCCCCTCGTGCTCGCCGAGGAACAGCCGCGTCGCCGCATCGGTGTTCGCGATGCGCAGGGGTTGCCCAGCCGCATCGAGCGCCAGGGCAAGGAACGTCAACGAGTCTGTTGTTGTCGTTCCGGCGTTCGGCCGCGCGTTCCAGAAGACACGCTCTGCTTCGGGCATCGCGGCAACGCGAGCGGCAACGCCATCCCGCACCTGCGCTGGCGCGAGTTGTACGAGAAAGTGCCGGTATGCCGTCTGCCAGGTGCGCGTTGCGGCCGTGAGCTGCGTCGAGTCGTTCACCCACCGTACGAGCGGCGATTCCGCCACCAGCGCCGACTGCCGTGCGACATCAGTCGTCATGAGAAGTCCAAGCGACTTCAGTGCAGCGAGAATCTGCGCCATCGCCTCCAACGCGTGTGGAGCCCAGATGGCGTTGACGTCCATCGCGTAGCGGCCGCTCGCGTAACCAACGCCACTATCGCGCCAACTCTGCGACGCCCAGCCCGTTCCATCACGTGGTGCGAACGAAATGAGATTGCGCGATTCGGGCGCGGCGGCATACGCTGCAGTCATCCGTGCGACAAGCGCCAGTTCGCGCAACAGCAAGGACACACGCGCAACACCACCAACGCGCACACGCAGAAAGGCGCGTTTTTGGGCCGACGAGATGGTGGAGTCGGTGATCCATCGTGCAACCAGCACCGGTAGCTGCAATTCGTCGTCAATCATGTGATAGTTCTCACGCGTTTTCCCAGCGTCGCGCAATACACCGGTTGCGCGGCGCAAGAGACTGTCAGCGCGTGGTGTTCGACCGCCATTGATCGCCGTGCGGCGCTCGCTGATGAGTGTTGCGTACTCTGCGGCGGCCTCGCGCACCGCTTGCCCGCCGAGCGCTTCCTCGTGGCTCACTTGTCCGGTGCTCGAGAGCTTGCCCAGCGCCGCCGCAATTGCAGCCTCCGACATGGCACTTCGCCACACCGATCGCATCATCAGCGCACTGACTAACATGTCGCGGCCAAAATACGTCGCGTAGGTTGGCAATCCGGCCATGAGTTTTTCGCGCGACGCAAGCAACTCCACACCGCGCACTTGCCGCTCGAGTCGACGCGCGCGCAAACCGTCCGCGTTCGTTGTGTCACGCGCCGTAGCGGCACGTGTTTCGGCGAGGAAGCGCAAGAACGCCGGTGTAAAGATGTCGCGGCGCGCCAATGGTGTGAGCGATGCGCCCGTTGTTGTGACGCGAACTGCAAAGCGTACGGTATTGCCACGTCGCGCGCGTAACGTGAGCGAGTCGCCGTCTCGCGTGGCGAGCACGCTGCGCGGATCGACACTTATCTCGAGCGTGATCGTGTCCCGTCCGTCGAGCGACGGTTGCACGACGCGCGCCGTCCACCGCGTGACACTCTCGCGAATTGTCAGCGTCGGCTGACGACGTGCTTCCAGCGCAACCAGGTCTCTGGCATGAAGCAGCGCGAGATGCGAGCGCTGCGTCGTCGCGTCAAGGGAGCCGATCGACTCCACGAGGCGATCGATTTCCTGGAGACGAAATGTCGGTGCAGCAAACGCCTTGCGTTGGCCCTCCTGATACTGGAAGTCCCGCTCGACGCGCATTGAGCCAAGCAGGAACCAGCCCAGCTGCACGACGTCCGTCTCGGCGAGCAGCTGGTGCGCGACGGACTGCGTCGACGAGGTGCGGCTTCCCTGCAGCATGGCTCCATCACCGCTCCAGCGAAGGGGCGCCGTGCGCCCGGCGGTCGTGCGCGCGGTGAACCCAATGCTCTCGTTCTCGGCGTTCGCCCACAGGTGCACCAGGCGGGCCGCGCGCTCATCTATATAGATCTGCAACGTATTCCCGGCCGCATCCCTGAACAGGCGCGTTTGGTACCCCTGGTAGGCAGCTGCATCGTCAAGTCCTGTTTCCGGGAAGGAGAGCACAGGCCGGGTGGGCGAGCCGGGAGTAGCGAGCTGGAGTAGGAGCGCGATGGCGGGAAGTACAGACATCCGGGTACCGGAGGGTTGCGAACTAGCGAGACGGGACCGGCGTTGACACGAAATCCGGCGGCGCGAGCACAGTAAGCCATATCCGCGCCGTAACTCTTGTTGACAAATTACACGCGAGAGTTACGATCATAACAGTGGTAACCCGCCCCAAGGCTCAAGTCAGCGTCAGTTCCTTCTCGAACGGGACATTGTACCTCCCCGGTACGATGCGCTGATGACTCCCTTCCGATGCTGCACCACACAGTCATCCCGCAAACTCGCAGACCGTTGGAAGCAATAATTGCGACCCCCGCGATTTCTTCCCAAGCTCCTCGCCGTCTCGGCGGCGGGAGTGCACGTCACACTCGCACCCCAATCAAGGGACGACGTATGAGATTCGCTCGTGTCCTCGGCGCTGTTGTCGCCGGCGCTGTTCTCTCCGTCCAAGCGAGTGCGCAAGGATCGGGGACCATCTCCGGCAAGATCGTCGACTCCACTTCACAGGCGCCGATCGCCAGCGCAGCGATCGTTGTCGTGGGGACGGCTCGCGGCACGCTATCGCGTGTTGATGGTGGGTACACGCTCACCGGCGTACCCGCAGGGAGTGCGGCGATTCGCATCACGCGTATCGGCTACGCCGCGGTCCAGCAACAGATGACGGTGACCGCTGGCACGACCGCCACGCTCAACGTTGCGCTCAAACCGGTCGCCGCGTTTCTCTCGGAAGTGGTGACGGTGGGATACGGCACGCAACGACGTGAAGCCATCACCGGCAGTGTCGCAACCGTCAAGGGTGCCGATGCCAACGTCGGTGTGATGCCCAACGTGAACGGCATGCTGGCTGGTCGCATCGCCGGTGTGAATGTGACGCTGAATACCGGGGAGCCGGGCTCGGGCGCGCAGGTGAGAATCCGTGGTGGCACCTCAATCAGCGCGAGCAGCGAACCGTTGTACGTTGTCGACGGTGTTCCGATCAACAACGTCGAAACGGAAGCGGGCGGCATCGGGTTGGGTGGTTCACCATCGCTGCCGAGAAGCCCGCTCACCTTGCTCAACCCAGGTGATATACAAAACATCACCGTGCTCAAGGACGCATCGGCGACGGCGATTTATGGCAGTCGCGGTGCGAACGGCGTTATTCTCATCGAAACCAAGCAGGGTAAGGCCGGCGCGGCCAGCATGGACTACGAAGGTTATACCGCCATGGCGACGATCGCGCGTCCACTTGATGTGCTGAACGGCAGCGAGTATCGCGCGTTTGTGCAGGACCAGGTCGCGAAAGGCAATCTCGCGGCGAGTCGACTCGCGACGCTTGGTACAGCGAACACCAACTGGCAGGACGAAATCACCCAGACAGCGCTGACGCAGAATCACAACCTTACGTTCTCGGGCGGCACGGCAGAAACACGGTACCGCGCTTCGCTCAACTACATGAATCAGGCAGGCGTTGTCATCGCCAATGGCTTCGAGCGACTGCAGGGCCGACTCAACGCCAACACCACGGCGCTAAATGGCAAGCTGTTGCTGGGGCTCAACCTGACGTCGTCACAGGTGACCAACAAGTACTTGCCATTCGAGAACACCGGTGGCTTTGAAGGCGGCGTGTTCAACAACATGGTGAACTTCAATCCGACGCGTCCGATCTTGAGCACCACCGCTGGCGGTAGTCCGTACTACGAAGTGGGTCCAGGTCGCCAGGCAGTTCGCAATCCCGTGGCCTTGGCCAATCAGATCAAGGATGGCGCGGTCACCAATCGCACGCTCGGCAACGTTACGTCCACGTACACGATTTTCGACTATCTCACCGCATCGGTCAACGCTGGCGTCGACAAGTCGGCGAGCGTGCGACAGAATTACTTCCCGGCGATCAGTCCGTCGGGCGCCGAGTACAACGGTCGTGCCCGACAGGTGAACCGCAATGTGTCGTCAGCCACCATCCAGACGCTACTCACCTTCAAGCCGAACATCGGCGAGACGTCGGAATTTGATATCGTTGGTGGGTACGAATACGCCGACTACAACACCGCCGAATTTGGCGCCGAAGGTCGCAACTTCCTGACCGACGCATTCTCGTTCAACAATCTCGGTGCGGGTGCCACAGCGTTTCCGCCATTCTCGAATCGCGACAACAGCAAGCTCGCGTCTTTCTTCTCGCGCGCCAACTTCAGCTTCAAGAATCGCTATTTCCTCACGGGTGTGGTGCGACGCGACGGCTCGTCGCGCTTTGGCGAAGGCAACAAGTGGTCGGTGTTCCCCGCCGTCTCTGCATCGTGGAAGGTGAGTGACGAGAGCTTCATGCGAAACAACACGCTGTTCTCCGACCTGCGCATGCGCGTTGGCTACGGGTTGCAGGGCAATCAAGGCGTGGCACCGTACGCGTCGCTGACGTTGCTCGGCACCGATGGCAATGCGCGTTACGTGTTCGGGAACACGGTTTATACGGGCGTGATTCCAACGCAGAATCCGAACCCGAACCTGAAATGGGAGCAGACGGCGCAGTCTTCTCTCGCGCTCGACTATGGACTCAACGGCAACAAGATCACCGGCACGCTGGAGTTCTACAACAAGAAGACGAACGACCTCCTGCTCACCGTCGACGTGCCACAGCCGGCCGTCGTGCCAACGCAGCTGCAGAACATTGGCTCGGTGTCCAACCGCGGATTCGAAGCGTCGATCGATGCGTCGATCGTGGCGGGCACGAAGCGTTCGCTGAACGCCGGACTGGTGCTCTCCGTCGATCGAAACAAGGTCGACAACCTCGGCAAGCAAAATTTCATCAGCACCGGCTCTGTGAGCGGACAGGGACAGTCCGGACGCAACTCGCAGCGCCTGATTCCGGGCTACGCGATCGGTACGTTCTGGGGACCCGAGTTTGTCGGTGTGAACTCGGCGGGCAAGCAGCAATTCAACAAGTACAAGGTGACGCGTGACGCTGCTGGCGTTGAGACGGCACGCGTGCTTGATGGCACGACGCTTGTGCCGAGCGGCGACGACGACATGATTCTCGGCAACGCCAACCCGTCGTTCAGCATGGGTGTGCGCAGCAACGGCACGTGGGGCAAGTTTGACTTCACGACGTTAATTCGTTCCGATGTCGGGCAGAAGGTGTTCAACAACACAGCGCTGGTCTACGCGACAAAGTCCAACGCGCTGCAGGACAAGAACTTCCTCAAGTCCGCAATCAACGACGGCATCGGCATTAGCGAGCCGGCCATCTACTCGTCACGCTACGTGGAAGATGCATCGTTCCTGCGACTCGCCAATGTGACCGTTGGCTACTCGTTCAAGCTGCCGGGTGCGTCCGGCCGCAACGGTCCAACGCGCGTCTACTTGTCGGCGGACAACCTCTTTCTGATCAGCGGATACACGGGCTATGATCCAGAAGCGTACGCTGCCGCTGGCCTCGCGTCTCGTGGCATCGACTATCTCCCGTACCCGCGCGCACGTACGATCACGACCGGCGTTCGCGTCGGTTTCTAACCCTACGCTCCCCTAAGCAGGCACTTCCAGCCATGAGGATTTCCACGGTGAAGACCAGCACCACGAAGGCGAGCGTCGCTGCACTCCTGATCGCAGCGGCGGGAGCCGTTTCGATTCAGGCATGCACGGATTTGACCGAATCGCCAACCAGCGTTATCACGCCCGACAATTACTACCGCACGCAGGCCGAGGTCATCGGCGGTCTCGCCGGTGTGTACGCCAACCTTCGCAATACGCTCGACGAGTACTACAACGTGTCGCAGGTGAGCTCCGACGAAACCATCGTGCCCACCCGCGGCTCGGACTGGTTCGACAACGGCAAGTGGCTTGAGTTGCATCGGCAGACATGGACGCCGAACAGCGCCGCCGGCCTCGACAACATCAATTCCGCCTGGGCGAATTTGTGGGGCGGTGTGGCACGCGCGAACGCGGTCATCAACGCGCTCAAGCCCAACCAGATTCCGAATCAGGCGGTCGTGGAGTCGGAGTTGCGGGCACTGCGTGCCTTCTACTACCTCTGCCTGATGGACCTCTTCGGTGGCGTCCAAATCGTGACCACCACGGAGATTATGCCGCGTACGCAAAACACGCGTGCCGAGGTTTCCAAGTTCATCGAGACCGAGCTGATCGCCGCGCGCACGGCGTTGCCCGTCAAGTGGGATGCCGGCAATCATGGTCGGCTCACGCAGGGTAGTGCGGACGCGATGCTCGTCAGCCTGTATCTCAACGCGCAGGTGTACACGGGCACCGTGTCGGCCGCCGGACTCGCGCCCGGCGCGGCGCGCTGGCAAGACGTGATCAGCGTGGCCGACCGCGTGCTCAACTCGGGCACGTACTCGCTCGCGTCGAACTGGAAGTCGAACTTTGCGTATGACAACCAGACGTCACCGGAAAACATGTTCGTCGCGCGGTTCAGCCTCGAAGCGGACATTGGACTCAACTTCAACAACCGCGCGTTGCACTACAACTCGTGGAACTTCGGTGGCTGGAACGGTTTCTCCACGATCGCCGACACGTACAACTCGTTCGACAACGCCGACCTTCGCAAAACGCAGTTCCTCATCGGACCGCAAGTGAACCTGACGACGGGCGCACCGGCAAAGGACCGTGCGGGCAACCCGCTCATTTTCACGGCAGAAATTAAGGACGTCACGCAAGCCGCGGAAAACGAAGGCGCACGCCTGTACAAGTTCACGCTCGACCCGCGTTCCAACGATCGCAATCAGGGTAACGACTTTCCGTTCTTCCGTCTCGCCGAGGTGTATTTGGCGAAAGCGGAAGCACAGAACGAACTCGGGCAGACGGCCGCCGCCATTGGCAACGTCAACACGATCCGCGCCCGTGTCTTCACGCCTGCCAAGCCGCTCAGCGCCGGACTGTCGCAGGCTGCGGCACGCACAGCCATTCTCAGTG
>JAYSVL010000141.1:0-2389 GCA_043718595.1 Gemmatimonadaceae bacterium | reverse complement strand
ACGCTACGGCAGCGCCGAGCAGCTCGGTGCTGACATTCGGCGCCATCTCGCGGGCCTGCCAGTAAGTGCGCGGCGAGACACGCCGTCCTACCGCGCAGCGAAATTCGTGCGGCGACATCGCACTGGCGTTGCTGCCAGCGTTGTGGTCGTGCTCCTGTTGGTCGCTTCTTCAGTTGTAACGCGCGTGCAAGCGGTGCGCCTTGCGCAAGAGCGAGACCGAGCGGTACGGGTTTCGGGCTTTCTTGTCGACCTTTTTTCCGCCGCCGACCCGTATGGCGGTGGGGGCCCCGAGCTCACTGCGCGAACACTGCTCGACAGTGGTGCTGCGCGCGTAATGCGCGATCCTGCCGGACAACCGGCGATGCGCGCGCAACTGACTGCGACCATCGGGCGCGCGTATTATGGACTTGGGCAATACGCCGAGGCGCGCCGTATGCTGGAGCACGCACTCGCGCTGCGCGAGGGGTTGGCGCGCCGCGGGGACACCAGCGTGGCGCGTACGATGAATTTGCTCGCGACAACCATGCTCGATCAGGGGGACAACATCGCGGCCGAGGCGCTCCTGCACCGCGCGCTTGCACTGCGCAAGCGATTGTTGGGCGCTGATCATCCAGAAGTGGCGGGGACCATGCGGGGCCTGGCCTTGTCGCTCCGCGCGCGCGGCGAGTACTCGCAGGCGGAGCCGTTGCTGCGCGACGCGCTGGCAATTCAGCGCCGACAGCGTCCCCTCGACACTCTCAATCTCGCGACAACCATCAACGCCTTCGCCCACTTAAGGCGTGAGCGGCGAGATTACGCGGGCGCGGAATCGTTATACCGGGAGGCCTATGCGCTTCGCCGCGCGCAGCTTGGCAACGAGCATCCCGACGTCGCCAACAGTCTGGTGAACATCGGTGGGGTGCTGGCAAGTGCCGGCAACTACTCCGAGGCCGAGCAGCTCCTGCGACTTGGTATTGCGTCGAAGCAGCGATCGCTCGGCGACGAGCATCCGGACCTTGCCACGGACATGGGCGGACTCGCAGACGTGTTGCACAAACAAGGTCGGATTGCGGCCGCCGAAACTTTGTACCGCGAGGTGCTGCAACGCCAGCGCCGCCTGCTGCCCAATGGCCACGCGCGCACGGCCGTCGTGCTGCTGGGCCTGGGCGAGACGCTGCTCGCGCGCGGTGCCGCGGCGGAGGCGGAGCCGTTGTTGCGCGAAGCGCTCGCGATTGAGCGGCGACTTCTTCCTGCTGGACATTCCAGGGTGGTGCAAGCGGAGGTCGCGCTGGACCGATGCCTGGCGATGCTGCATCGCCTGGACGGGTCGTCACCCGCTGCAACGTGGCTCGCGATGGACATGTGTGCGCAGCGGCGGTTTGCCGAGGCCGAGCCGGAGCTACGTGCTGCCGCGAGTGCGCTGGAGAAATTGAAAAGCAATCAATTAGCGTACGCGCAAAGTGCGCACGGGGATTGTCTGCGGCGCATGGGGCGGAGTGAAGAGGCTGAGACGCAGTTGCTCGCGGCGTTCCGTGCGATTGAGGGCGAGGCCCCAGTGAATGCCGCGCGGCGGACGACGGCGATCAAGCGGCTAGTCGCGTTGTATGACGCGTGGGGCAAGCCGGAGAAGGCGGAGTGGAGAGGCAAGCTGCCGCCGCCATTGTAATTGCGTGTGAGCAGTTCTCACCCGTCCCTGTTGCGACCTTGTCACTGTATGCAGATCGTGTACGATATTGCCGCGCATGTGTGTTGAAGTCGCCCGGTGGTGGCCGAATTGTCTATACGGATGCCATCGACGATGATCAGCGGCTCGTTAGAGTTAGACAACGAAAGGGAGCTGGTGCTGCGAATGCGGATCGAGCTGGTGGCGCGCGTCGACCATATGCAAGAGACACGTGCGAGCGCTGCATCACCGCTTCTCGGCGAACGTGGCCACGCGTCCCTTTGGTCCGACAGCAAATCCAGCAGTCTTCGACGCGAACGCAACGGCGTTGAAGGTGATGGTGTCCACTGGCATCCATGTGCGACCACCGTCGCTCGACATGTCACTACCGTTGAGCCCAACGGCAAAAAGCCGCATGCCGCGCGTTGCCGGTACGAACGCGACGGACGAACGAAATCCCGCAGGCGACATCGCACTATCCACCAGCGTCCACGTCACGCCACCATCAGACGTGAGCGCGAGGTTGCGGCCGCGCAATGCGGGCTGACGATAGTCCCCTCCGGCAATCGCGCCATGTTTTGCGTCGCGAAACGCAACGGAAAAGATGCCCGCCGATCTGAGGCCCGCTCTGATCGGTGTGTCACTCACGGTCCACGTGACGCCACGGTCCGCCGAGTGAAAGACGCGAGCGGTTGCAGCGCCGCCGCTCACGAACCACACGTCACGCGGGCCAAAGGTTGTGATGCC
>JAYSVL010000015.1:0-8648 GCA_043718595.1 Gemmatimonadaceae bacterium | reverse complement strand
ATAACGTTGGGCGCGCGCTTGGAACTCGCGGTCCGTTCGCGGTGCTTGCGATCGTGCTCCTGATCTTCGGAATACCGGTCTTGCTCTGGTTAGCCAGTGTGATCTCAGCGATTCGAAGACCGTCGCGTGGCCTCACGGAGCGTCTCTCGGGCACGTTACTCGTTCCCGAGTAGCCATGGGCAGCATGGCGTACGCTGCAAGAACCAAGATCGCAGCCCGAGGTCACGCGAACAAAAGCGCGCGTTGCGTTTGCGCGTTCGGCAAAACACGCCAGCGAGCAAACCAATACGTGCGACGAGAATAGGCCGTGGCGCGTCGCTCTATCACACAGTCGATCGTTGCAAAAGCAGCGCTTCGCCGCGCAAGGGGCCGGATGTTGCGCGTGGCGCTCAAATTCACTGATGGTCGTTGTTAGGCTTGCCATCCACGGGAGTGACGTGATGGGCGTCCTTGGTCAGTTCATCGTTCCGCTCTTTGCCATCGGGGCGTTGCTGCTCATTGCCGGTGTTTTTGCTTCCAGGCTGCCGGAGCGATTTCGTCGCAACAGGCGTCGCCTTGCGATCGGCAGTTTCGCCGCCGCCTTCGCTCTCCTCCTCGTCGATATTTCCCTGAACTGGGAGGAGGCCGTGGAGGCGTGGAACGCAGGACTGGCCGTCGGCATGAAGGCTTCCGATCCCAAGCGCCCGTAGCGCGTACCGCCACCTCGGACACGCGCTCGCGATGCCAGCCATTGGACTTTGCTCTCACCTTTCAGTGACGTGCATATGACTGCGTTGCCTACGGTCTCCACCGGCAGCGTTTGGCGCGGTATCTGGTTCGTGTTTTCTGTGGGGGACGACCTCTTGCGCGTTTGGGGATCTGCGCTGGGCAAAGAGCGTATCTATGTGAACGAGACACTGGTTCAAGAGGGCAGAAGCTTCCGCTTGCGCAGCGTGCGACACGTGACGATCCGTGATCAAGAATATGAGGTGATCGTCTCGCAGAACCTGGCGAAAGATCAGTTAACCTGTCAGCTACGGCGCAGCGATCGGGTACTTGCCGCCTACCGAGCCACCATCTCTACACCCATCCTCCCGGCGCGGCGACACCGCATTGCAAGAGTTGCCTTGGTCGCTGCGCTTGGAGTGGCTTTCCAATTGTTGCTCAGGACGTTCTTGCCCGATGTAGCCGCCTTCGTCGCGGTGGTTGGCGCGGCTTTCGAACGCTTCCTGGACGCGCTGCCACAATGGGCGGTAGCAGTGATTGCGGCAGGATTCGTGGCTGCGCTTGTCTCGGGAATCCGCATAACAATCGAAAAAGTTGAGCAGCCGGTTCGAGGGGAATTAGCCGAGCGCGACCCTCTATCGAAGGGACGCACCGACGAACGCGAATTTTCACTTCGAACTCCGCTCATGTAACCTCGGTCGCGTCGATGTAATTCAGGCCAACGAGCCTGTGCAGCGTTCTTACCCAGAGGTCAGCGATGAAAGCCATTGATCTGCTCGCATACGCGCTCATGGCGATTGGCACCGTGATGTTCGTGACTGGTGTCATCATGCGTTGGATGCCGGAGCCACTGCGACGGTATCAGCGCCGACTACTGGCTGGAGGTCTGGTCGTCGCCTTTGCACTTCCCGCTATTAACATCGCGTTCAATTGGACGGAAACTGTCCAACTCGTCAAAGCGGAATCGGCGCGCATTCGCGCGGAATCTGGCGTGCAGGCCACGACCGCAAGGCGCCCGTAGAATCGTCGTCGCTGCCGCCGAACACGTTGGCAGTCGATGCGTGCACGCGAGGCGACGCAGCCTGTCGACAACAATTCAGCGTCGACGCTGAGAATTCGCCGAGTCGAGTCCCTCTAATACTCGGACACCGGCAACGTGACGGTCCATCGCGGCGCAGCAACAGAATTTGCCGCCACCTCAATTGCCATTCGGTCTGATTGTATTGATTGCAGTGCTGAACCGTTGGCAACTCGGGGCCGCGCGTGGACATCGCGCGCGGTTTCCGGGTGCAACGCGTCTCTGGCTGCGCCGCTTTGTTGTCGTCAGCCAAACACACCATGCTCGATGCGCCCAAGCTCGCGTTCAACGGACATCATGCCGGCATCGCTGTCCAGCAGATCGAACGGTCGCTGACCACTCAACGCGCGACTGGCGACGCCCAGCCACCGGTGTGCACTGTCGCGCTCACCAAACGCCTCCTCGGCGCGCACTACGATTTGAGCAACCCGAGCCAGTCGGTCGGATTCGGACGACGACAGACGCGTTCCAGACGCTCGTTTGCGAAGCAACGTTCGTGGACTGCCAACCGCGCTGTACAACTCGGCTTGGGACATGGACAGGTCAGCGAGATCGTCAAAGACCTGTTCCAGCGACTGCGACGGCAGTCCTTCGCGGACGACGGCTATAAGCTGCCCCTCGGTCTGCACATCTCGACCGAGCACACGTACCCCACCCAGCTTCTTGGCGATGTCATGCGCCGACAGATGGACCTCCGTGATCGAGATGCAGCCAAATGCCACTCGCAAAGTACTCAAACGTCAGACGGCGTCGACGTCTGTCCGACCTCACCACATAGCCAGTCGTCGTCGCGGGCATCACACCGCACCGAACGCTCGCCCGACTTGGGCGACTCGCTCACGTCACCCGTCGGCAAACAACGTGGCAAGCGCAATCACCAGCGGATGCCCCGCGCCAATCGGCGCCCACACCAGCCGCTCGTGCTCCACACGCGGAAACTGCGCGTCCGGCGTCCACACCTCCACCGAATGTGCGTCCGCATCAACAATCCAGTACGTGTCCACGCGCTGATCGCGATACACAACGCGTTTGCCAAAGCGGTCATGACGCGCCGTACTCTTGCTCAGCACTTCGGCAATCAATGGCACGTTGCGCACGTCTTCCCATCGTTCTACATCGCGGTCCTGCAACGAGAGCACGAACACGTCCGGCTGCGTGAGCACGTCGTTCCGTCCCCACGTAAGATCGGCGTCCACATTGAACACCTCACCAACCGGTTCAACGCGGCAGTAGTCAAGCAGCAGATGTGTGAGTCGCATCACGACTTCCTGATGCCATTTGCGCGGCGACGGGCTCACAACCAGCTCACCGTAGATAAGCTCGTACCTGTTCCCGTCTTCTAGGAACGCTTGCACCTCGTCCACGGTGTAGTACGTCTGCGCGCGCGCTGGCATACCCATAGTGTCGGCTCGGCTGCGCGCTTCGCGCAAGTGGGGAAACTCCGCCTTGCGCACGGCCAATTGCAGTCGCATACTCGTACCGAACGAAAACCGAACTTCACCCGCATTCTTTACCTGTCGACCGAGGTATCCATGTCCGCCGCGTCTCCCACTCTCGTCATCGCCCAATCACAATTCCTCGCCCACTGGCAAGGACATCGCCGTCTCACGCGACGTATCATCGACGCGTGCCCGGCCGATCAGCTCTTCACGTTTTCCATTGGCGGCATGCGCACGTTCGGCGCACTCGCCAACGAAATGCTCGGCATGGCCGCGCCAACGGTACACGGCATCATCACCGACAACTGGGATAGCTACGTGCCCGGCGCGGCGACCACCAAAGACGAAGTGCTCGCGCAATGGGACGACGTCACCGCCAAGCTTGATGCGACGTTCTCACAAATTCCTCCCGCGCGCTTTCAGGAGACGATGACCGCGTTTGGTCAGTGGACGATGCCCGGATACGATCTGCTGCTCTACTGCGTCGACAACGAGATCCATCACCGTGGGCAGGGCTACGTCTATCTGCGCGCACTCGGCATTGAGCCGACGCCGTTTTACGACCGGAGCTGAACTTGGCAACAACAACCACAACAACAAACAAGCATTTGACGCAGCGTTGAAGCGGAGGTCCGCTGGGTTGCGCGGAGGCAAACTTTACTTGGTGGTCCTCCGCGCACTTCGCGAACCTCGGCCCGTCCTCCGCGTCAATTGCTGTTGCAGTTGCAGTTCCTATTCTCAGTTATTCAGCGACACCCTCGCGACGTAGCGACGTCCCGCGACCGAACGACTAACGACCGAAACGGCGGCCCTTGTCGTGCACCTCGTCGAAGTACGCAGCGAGATCGATCACCAATGGATCGCGCCCGCGCGGCGCCCAGATGATCTCCTCTCGGTACAACAATGGCGTTTCCTGCGACGGCCGCCAGCACTCAAATACGTCACCATCAAGGTCCACAATCCAATACTCCTCGACTCCATTGTCGAGATAGAAGTCGCGCTTCACCACACGATCATTGCGCATGGTTTCGGGTGACAGCACTTCCACCGCGAGCAACAGTGACTTGACGTCCGACCACTCTCTCATCTCGCCCGCGATTGGTGTGTTGCGCGGCACTACAAACACATCAGGTTGCACAATGTTGTCCGGACGTAACTCCAATTCGGATGGTGACATCAACACCGTACCGACACGCGTCTGCTTCAGGTACACGCCAAGCCGGTAGAGTAGTTCCTGCGCGGCTAGCTGATGTCCGATGCTAAACGACGTCGTGACCAACAGCTCGCCGTCAATCACCTCATAACGCGGCCGAGCGTGATCTTCGCGCGTGATGAAGCGAATGTTGTCAGCCGTCCACCGGCGTTGTGTCACAGGCATCGTAATAGTGTGCTCGGCTCGCAACGAGTTTGGCAAGGGTGCAATCAATCCGTCAGCAGCCATTCGTAAACGGGCCTCACCTCGACGTCGTGTGCAGACGCGTTGGGCATCGCGCTGCGGTCAAGCGTCAGCACCATCCGCGCTGCTCTGGGATGGTCAACGGCCGCAGCAACGAGCGCGCGGACTTCGCGCGTGTGTGTGCGCGTATCGGTCAGGTCCGCACACACCTGAATGAGTGATGCGCCACCTTCACGATGATGTGCAAGCATATCCACCTCGAAGCTGTCCGCAGTTTTCACGTACGAGACATCAGCACCGCGTCGTTCGAGTTCGTTCAGTACAATCGTCTCAAGTATGTTCCCCACGTTTGATCGCATGCTCGTGTCGAAGGCGCGCGCGAGACTATGATCGGCGGGATATACCTTGCGTGGATTCGAGTTTCGCTGACGTTCAGAGTCCGTCGCCAACGGCACGGCGGTGAGCAGAAACGCATCCTGCAGATGCTCAAACAGCGCGTGCACCGTGTCTTTGCCAACGCCGAGTCCTTGCGCCTTGAGATCCTGGTGTAAACGATGGACGCTCAAACTTGATGCGGGATTGCGCAGGCAATGCCGGGCGATCCATCGCAAGGACGCCACCTGCGTCACGCCGTATCGTTCGATGATGTCCCGAAACAACACCGTATCTACGTAGCCCTGCAGGAGATCGACGCGCGTCGCCGGGTCCAGCGGTTGCGCTTCCGGAAATCCGCCTACGTCGAGATACTCGCGAAATCTCTTCTCGACACGCGATCGCTGGGCCGGCGTCCAGCGTTGAGGTTCCGTCGCCGGTTCTTCGTTGCGATGGCGCAGGAACTCACGAAAACTGAACGGTCTGATCACGGTCGCCATGCCACGTCCGCGGAGCGAGGTGTGCACTTCGCGTGACAACATTTTGGCCGACGACCCCGACACGACGACGTCCACGAGTTCCGCGTCGAGGATCCGTCGCACGAAGCGCTCCCACCCCGAGACCAGCTGGATCTCATCGAATAGCCATAACACAGGTTCGCGACTGCGGAGTTCTGGGAAGCGGCGGAAGTACTCTTCGAGCAAATACCCCAATTGTTCAACACCGAGGTCGGCCAACCGATCATCGTCAAAGCTGATGTAGAGTGCGCGTTCCGCAGGCACGCGCCGTCTTCGCTCATCGAGCAGCTGACGGAGGAAGCTGGTCTTGCCAGCGCGCCGCATGCCGATCACCGCGTGCACTTTGCCCGACACATTCGGCAGCTGAGCGTCTCGGCGCGTAAGCGTGAGACTGCCCGGGGCGGCGGGTGCCAATGCTTCGTTTAGCTTGTCGGCGAGAACAGGGTGGAGTTCCATGGAGGACACATTATACACAATATATCCTTTCTGCAAGGACACAATCGGTTCGCGCACTTGCAGAAAATCGGGCGTTGAAACGAGGAAAATCGGGCGTAGCAGCGCCGAAAATCGGGCGCCGGCGAGAAATGTGTCATCGACCGAAGCCTCGACGCTTGGTATCGATGCGCTCGAAGAACGCCGGGATATCGATCACCAGCGGATCCCGCCCGCGCGGCGCCCAGATGATCTCCTCTCCGCACAACAACGGCGTCTCCTGCGATGGGCGCCAGCACTCGAACATGTCACCATCAAGATCCACAATCCAATACTCCTCGACTCCATTGTCGAGATAAAAATCACGTTTCACGACACGGTCATTGCGCATGGTCTCGGGTGACAACACTTCCACGGCAAGCAGTAGCGACTTGACGTCCGACCACTCCAACCTGTCGCCGGCGATTTTTGTCTCGCGCGGAATCACGAACACGTCAGGTTGCACAATGTTGTCGGGGCGCAGCTCCAGTTCGGACGGTGACATAATCACCATACCAACCGGAGTGCGCTCCAAGTACGGATCCAGCAGCCGGAGGAGCCCCATAACGGCCAACTGATGCGCGACACTGAACGACGTCGTGACCAACAGCTCGCCGTCAATGACCTCATAACGCGGCCGAGCGTGATCTTCGCGTGTGATGAAGCGAATGTTGTCGGCGGTCCAGCGGCGGCGAGTCGATGATTCAGCCATTACTTACCTACGGTTCGAACATTCGCAGCATTGCATCAATGCGCGCGAAATATGCAGGGAGATCGATCACGAGCGCGTTGCCACCCCGCGGCGTCCACACGATCTCGTCACGCAGCACCACAGGCTTGTCAAGCCCGGGAAACCACCGCTCGAACGCTTGCGCATCGAGATCGACAATCCAGTACTCCTCAACACCGTTCGCGAGATAGAAAACGCGTTTGTCCACGCGGTCGGTGCGCCGCGAACTTGGGCTGATCACTTCTGCCGCCAGCAGCAGCGATTTCACGTCCGGCCACTCAATTCGCTCGCCCGCTAACGGTGTCCCATAACGCGGCACAACGAACACATCGGGCTGGGTGATGTTATCCGCCTTGAGTTCTATATCGGACGGCGAAATGGTCGCCAAACCAAGCGGTTCCCTGTGAAGATAGTCCTTAAGAAGCGACCATAACTCTGTGACCGCGATTTGATGTGCGATGCGGGGCGCGTTCGTCACGAACAGTTCCCCGTCAATGACCTCGTAGCGCGGCCAGGGCCGATCTTCGCGCATAAGGTCGCGCACGTCAGCCGCTGTCCAGCGGCGTTGAATCGCAGGCATGGCCATAGTGTGCTCGGCTCGTCAAGAGTTTGGCAAGGGTGCATGGCGCACGATATCACCCTTGGGCGACATGACCATCACCAAACCATTGCCACCAGTATTACGAATACGCGCGCGCTACATGCGCGCCATGACAAACACTTCGACACCCACCAAACACGCCAACGCGAGGCTGTGCCAGAACACATACCGCAAGATCTCACCTTCCTGACCCTGCTGGCCCGTCGCGACACCGGCGACAACAATGCTCTGCGCGTCAATCATCTTGCCCATCACACCACCCGAACTGTTCGCCGCCGCCGCGAGCAATGGTGACACACCAACTTGCGTGGCCGAAATCTGTTGCAAGTTGCCAAACAACACGTTCGACGATGTATCACTGCCGGTGAGCGCGACACCAAGCCACCCAAGCAACGGCGAGAAAAACGCGAACAACACACCGGTTTGCGCGAACGCGAGCCCCATTGTTGCATCAAGCCCGCCGTATCGCGTCACAAAGCCCAGCGCCATCATTGCTGAAATGGTGAGCAGCGACACGCGCACCTTGAGCAGCGTGCGTCCGTACGTTCGCGCGAGCGCAAGCGGTCGCATGCCGAGCAGTAAGCCTGAGACGATACCGGTGAGCAACAACGCCGTGCCGCTCGCCGACAACCAATTGAGCGAGAAGATCGCGTCTTCCGCTTTGACAGCGGATACCACCGGCGGCACACGCAGAACCGCCTGATGCAAATACGGCACTTTGAACGTGACCAGTGACATACCGTTGATCCACGCTTTCACGCTGGGCAGTCCCCACGTGAAGAGCAGCAGCGACAGCACCAGCCATGGCATCCACGCGCGCAGCATCTGCGCTGTGGAGTATTGCGCGCTGACACTCGCCGCACGCGTTGCGTTTGCGTTGGCGTGCTGCACTCGTGCATGGTCGCGCTCCGTTGCGCCCGCCAGCGAGCCCTCGTGCGCGCGTGTGAGCTCTGCGTCGTCCGCCAACTCACCAGGAAAACGCCAGACCGTGCGCGGTTGCCAAAAACGCAACAACACCAGCATACATGCAATTGATGTGAGCGATGCACCAATGTCGACGAGTGTCGGGCCAAAGTTGTTGCTGATGAAATACTGCATCACGCCAAAACTCACACCCGCGACCAAACACGCCGGCCACACCTCGCGCATCGCACGCCACCCGGCCATCACCCATACAAGCCAAAAGGGAATGATCATCGCGAAGAGTGGTAACTGCTTGCCGACCATCGCACTGAGGTCGTTGAGCGGCAACTGCGTCACACCGGCGAGCGCGATGATTGGCGTGCCAAGCGCACCAAACGCGACAGGTGCCGTGTTGCCAATGAGCGACAATCCGGC